>JAUHZM010000158.1 GCA_030426005.1 Gammaproteobacteria bacterium | reverse complement strand
CACCGACCTGGTCGTGAGCACTGAGTTGACGGTCACTTGCCAGCCACAAAAACACTTCAACGATTTGCTGCATATCGTCCGCTGCCCGACTCAGACGATCGAGCTGGGTTGGCAGAGGCCGATCGGACAGACGCAATAGCTCGATACTCGATGTTACGACCTGGATTGGCGTACGGAGCTCATGACTGACGTTCTTATTAAATTCATATTCGCGTTGATTGGCGCGCCGCTCATTCTCCAGCGCTGATGCCAGCCGTTGAGCCAGCTCGCCTATCTCATCATCGGAAAATTCACGTGCCAACGTGATTGCCGCGTCGTCTAGCTCTTTATCGCTCAGATGTTGTGTCAGATGCCGGACTGGTAATAGCGCGGAACGCGTCATCCAATGTGCTGACAGCACACCGAGCAGAGCGACCAATAAAGTCAGCAGCCCTATCATACCCAAGACGGTCACACGTGATGTGCGCACTGCCAGCAAGTCACTGACGTCGTAAAGCAGAAAATACGTGGCATCAGAGCTTGGTTCTTTGTAGTGCGCTATAAAGAGCGCGTGGTCTGAGTCAAAGAATTCATGTATGCCGACCTTGAGTTCGACCCGGTTTCGAAACGATTCAGGTAAGCTGATTGGTAGTTCGTCAGCCTGATTTACTAATTGAATGTGTCGATTCAAAGGTTGCCACGATGACAAGTTACCTTGCGTCTCGATGTGTTGTTTTTCGAGTCGCAACTGGTTGATGAATATCTGATCTTCGATCACGTAGACCAATAAAAAAACCAGTGCCCCAAACACTAGGCTTAGCACGAGTGTGAAGCCAATTATGGCGTTACGAATACGTTTTGAAATGGCAATTGACATGGCGAAGCAACGAATTAGTCTTGAGGCTCGGATTCCGGGTCGCGGATGGCATAGCCGATCCCACGTAATGTTCTTAGCATCTTGCCGGTAAAGTTCTTATCCAGTTCACGGCGCAGCTCGTGGATGTGTGATCGAAGTGGATCGCTTTGCGGTGCTTGGTCGCCCCAAAGTGCGTATTCTAGGTCACGTCGAGATACCGCATTCGGTGACGCGCGCATCAGCATCTCAAGAAGTGTCAGCGCAGCGTGGTGCAGATTGAGTACCTGACCTTGTCGCGTCGCCATTTGTGCATCCACCAACAGGCTTAGGGCACCGACAGTCAATACGCGTGACTGGTTAGCCTGATTTCGCAACGCTAATGCGTTGACACGCAATCCGAGTTCTTTAAGCTCAAATGGTTTGACGAGGTAGTCCCAGGCGCCACTTTGAAAGCCGCGAACTTTGTCAGTCAGTGAGTCGCGCGCAGTCAGCATCAAAATGGGGGTCTGACGTTGGTGTTCGATCCGCAAGCGCTGAGCCAGTGTAAAGCCGTCGAGGCGCGGTAGGTTGATATCGAGCACTATTAGGTCGACTGTTTGCGCCAGCGCTAGTTGCAAGCCCATCACGCCATCGCTGGCGTAGTCGACATCGTGGCCTTGTAGGGTCAAATAATCTCCGACGTTGGCGGCGATGTCTGGATTATCCTCAATGACCAGCACTCTCATAGTCGGAATGCCTCGCTGGGTGATAACTGGGTCTGACGATGTCCAGCCAGAAAGCCGATAAGTGCAAACAGTGCTAAGACAATGCCGACTACAAGTGTGAGATAGAGGAAATCCATACGATAGTGTAACGCGAATAGGTTTTGAAACATGAGTCCCGCCGTAAGTTGCACAGCGATAACACCTACCAAGCAGCCAGTCGCGGCGAGGATGAGTTGTTCAACCAGCGCCATGCTGTATATGCCTCGACTTTGTAAACCCAGCGCCCGCATCACCGTAGATGGAATGCATCTTGCACCGGCGTTCACGGTGGCCGCCGCCACAATCGATAATGCCGCGATAACCAGCAGCATGCCCAGCGCAGTGTTCATTAAGCGTGTGAGCACCAACATGGTGGCTCGGATTCGATCAATGTGCTGTGCGAGATCCGTGACCCTGATGCTGGGGAACGCAGCCGTTAAACTGGTGAGTCCAGTGCGTGTATCTTGCGGAGCCTGGAAGCCACCCATGCGTGTTTGCGGGTAGTCTTGCAGTGTCTGTGGGGCAAACATAAACCAGAACATCATGCGCGATCCACCAGCTTGGAATTCGCGCCTGCTGGTGATCTTAGCGTCTAAATGGCGTTCCCCGATCGCAAACCGCAGCGTGTCACCAAGTTTAAGGTCTAGGTCTGTCATGACCTCACTTTCGACTGATACTTCGTTGCTTGATTTCGGCCAGCTGCCTTCCAGCAGCCGGTTATTCGCGGGCAAGGAATCTGCGTAGGAGAGATTCACCGCAGAGCGTGCTTGCTCTCGCGTTTCGCTCTCGCGCGAGAGGTAGGCCGCTTTTTCGATTCCGTTAATATGTGTGAGCCTTGCGCGCACGACCGGGTGGGATTGACGCAACTCGATGGCGTGTGTGGCTAAGTGTTGTCTGAATTCGGGTTCCATTGATGCCGGAAGATTGCTGAAAATATAGTTGCCATCAAGCTCCAGGCTTTGCAGATGAAGTGTGTCCAGAAAGCTGCCTCGCAGGGTGGTCGTCAACAGTACCGCGAGCACAGTAAGAGCCACGGTTACCAAGGGCGCAATATTGCGATGTGCGCTACGACCAAGGCTGCGGATGGCGATCTTCGTTGGCCCCCGAAATACGCGATGCCATTGTGCGGTGAGTTTGGTCAGTGTCCAACCAAAGAGCATGGTTAGAAAAACCACCAACATTACTGTGCCGATCAACAGAAGGGTTAGCTGTGTGTTGTCACTGCTGAGCCACAGCCAGACGGCCAGCGCAATACCGACCAACACACTACTCAGGTAAGCGCTCTTCATGTTTGTTTTAATTTGTTGCAATGCTGCGGTAACGGGAACCCGGCTCAAGGCGATCAAGCCCGGCACCACAAAGCCAACCACCAGCACCAAGGCGAGTAATAGACTCGGCCACCATTGCGCTAACTGCATTTTACTCGCCGTCAGCGTCATGTGTGGTTCGGCCAACGATAAAAACCAGGGTTGGGTAACAAAGGCACCAAGATAACCTAGTGTGCTGGCGATCAAGGCGCTGGCAGAAAAAATGAGTCCGAGTGCCGCAATAACCACACTTTTTCCAACGCCCATGGCACGCAACACGGTTGCGGTGATGGTGAATTCATTGAGCAGATGTTTGCTTAGCGTGGCGACTGTGGTGCCGGCAATCAGTACTAGAAAAGCAAACACGAGATGCAGTAGATTCGACGCCCGCGCGGCAATTCTGGCAAATGGGTGACGCCCGCTATCTGCCGTCAATACCTCTAGTTTCGGTCGGTTTTCATGTAGATGTAGTGCCAATTGTTTGAGCGCTTCGGTGCTGCCCGCGTACAGTAAACGGTATTCTCCTCGATTGTTATGCTCACTGACGCCGCTGCGGGCTAAGGCTTGCAGGTTAACCATAATGCGCGGCAGGGTGTGTTGCATTTGCGTTAAACGGTCGGGTTCCGCCAAGATTTCACCGCCCACCAAAAGTTCAGAGCGTCCAAGTTTGAATGAGTCCCCTACGCTGAGGTTGAGAGATTGCATGGCGCGTCTATCCAGCCAGGCAGAACTCGGATCGAGGTCTGCTGCGTGATGGCGTAGTGTGTTGTCTGCGAGTCGTACCGTGAAGCGACCCTGCACAGGGTAGGTGTTCGACACGGCTTTCAAGGAGACGCTTTGATAGGCAGATTCACTGGTCGCCCCGGTCGTGAACGTGTGTGTGACCGCCGGCGGGCTTAAATCTGGGTGGTTAAATGCAAGGTTTTCGATCGGCGTCTCGCTGCGTACCACCATGGGCGCACCCAGAAATTGGTTAATGTCGTCACGTAGGCTTTGCTGCACATTCAAACTGAAAAGATTTAAGCTGGCGATCACGAAGCTACTGAGTGCAATGGTGATTACCAGTAACTGCGATTCGCGTTTAATTGCGGATTTTTGAATTAGACGACGTGCTAACGTCCATGCTGGTCGAGCTAACATGACCCCTCCTGATCTTTTGGTGCACTACTCAAAATGCCATCTTGCAGTTGGTACTGGCGGCGGCAGCGACATGCCAGTACCGGATCGTGCGTCGCGACAACCAGACTGGTCTGGGAGTCGTCGATTAACGCAAACAACTGGTCGAGTACATTAATAGCCGTATGTGCGTCCAGATTGGCGGTTGGTTCATCGGCAAATAAAATTTTTGGTTCGACTGCGAAGGCGCGACACAGTGCCACCCGTTGTTGCTCGCCACCCGAAAGCTGACTTGGGTAGTGTGCGGCCCGATGTTGCAAACCGAGTCGTGTCAGCCACTCCTGTGCCAGTTTTAATGCATCGGGGCGATTAAAAAGTTCTAGGGTTAGGGCCACATTTTCCAGTGCAGTGAGCTCTGGAAGCAGATGAAATGATTGGAAGACAAAGCCTATTTGTCCGGCGCGCAACGCGGTGCGTTGGTCTTCATTTAACTCGGTTAGCTCGTCGCCGAGTAATCGGATGTTGCCGCTATTCACCGTATCAAGACCTGCGAGAACGCCAAGTAAGGTGGACTTGCCGCTGCCCGATGCCCCCAGGATCGCGACCGAGTCGCCGGCATTGACGGTCAGGTCGATGCCTTGCAGGATGCTTATTGGTTCACTTGCAGAGTAGATGGTTTTGATCAGCGCACGCGCCTCAATCACGGCAGTGTTCATTGTGCACGCTCCTGACCCGATTTCAGCGTCAGCTGGGTCAAGTGTTCCAACACAATATCTGTATAACTAAGGGGTAGGCGGTGACCGCTGTTCAGCCAAGTGAGGCGTTTACTTTGGCTTGCAATCAAATCGAAGGTCGCTTGGGTTTGAGCAGGGTCGGAGTATTCATCTTGCTTTGCCGCTATCCACAATACGCTCGCCTGGTCGATTTGCTCAGTGAACGCCCTGGGTGCCACCGGTGAGTTTTTGACATCAACATACGGCGGTACCATCACGATGACGTGATCGATTGATGTATTTTGTGCGGCCAGAATCAAGCTCATTTGTGCGCCCATGCTGTATCCCATGACCAGCGTCTCTTGAGGTTGATACTCAGTTTCTGCCCAGGCTAAGACCTCGGTATAGTCTTGAATCGTGCCTTGGATTGTATTGTGGTAGAGCGTTGGGTTGTCACTGCGCGCGCTGGCAAGCAGATCTCGAGCGGTAATCTGTGGCTCGGCACGACTGCCATGTAGTCGTGCGTCCAGCGTGACCACAAGATACCCATCTTTTCGCAGCGCATCGCTGAGTCGGTGAGCATGCATTGCATGATCCGCGCGGGTCCAGAAAGTTTGATCGCTGCCCATTGGGTGTAAGAGCAGAGCGAGTTTGCCGGCAGGGGAGTTGGGCAGGAGTAGCTGACCAGTGACATTCAGACCATCGCTGGCGGTGAAGTTCAGCGTAGCAGACTGCTCCGATGTTGGTGCGAGTACTACCTCGATAGTGGCAGGCTTGGTGTCTGGCAGCTTATTAGCCGCGGGCGCGGCAGTGGTGCACGGACTGCTTAACATCATCAAGATGCTAAGCAGTCCAGGGAATACGCAGGTTTTCATGGTTTAGTCTCGGTTTGTTGTTGATAACCGGTAGACTAGACAGGCGACCTTCAAACGAAGCTCAAATAGAAAGGGAATTCCGCTAAATTTTATTTCAAAACGTCTTTAGACCAGTGGTTTTAGATATTTTGCCCGCCGGACACTTCAATTCGTTGTGCATTGATCCAGGCGGTGCCGTCGGCCAGAAGGGCCGCGACCGCACCACCGATATCGTCGGGCAAGCCAACTCTACCCAAGGCGGTAATATCAGCCAGATGCTGATTTACTTCCGCTGTGTCGCGCACATAACCACCACCGAAATCGGTTTCTATGGCCCCCGGTGCGAGCGTGTTAACTGAGATCTTTCGCTCTCCCAGTTCACGTGCTTGGTACATCGTCAGTGTCTCGACCGCGGATTTCATGCTGGCGTAGGCTGAGAATCCAGGAAATGTCATGCGGGTTAAACCAGACGACACGTTGAGGATGCGGCCGCCATCGTTGATCATCGGCAATAAGGCCTGAGTTAAAAAGAATGGTCCTTTCAGGTGTTCATTGACCATCTGATCAAATTGCGCTTCGGTGGTGGATTGATAATCCTGAAATACACCGGTCCCCGCGTTATTAATCAGAAAGTCGATATGATTAAGCTGCCATTTTTCATTAAGTAGCGTCGACAACTGCGTCACAAAGCGTGCAAAGCTGTCTGCCTGCGCGATGTCTAGCTGCACCGCCAGGGCGCGCTGCCCCAGTTGTTCTATTTGCTCTACAACGTCGTTGGCCGCCTGCGCATTACGGTGATAGGTTATGACGATATCTCGGCCGCTTGCGGCAAGATGTTGGGCAATGCTGCGACCAAGTCCGCGACTGCCGCCGGTGATAAGGGCTATTTTGCTCATAGGATTCTCCAAATATTTCATGGTTTTGATTAGTATTTAGGGTCGACAAAAACGACGCGTGTCTGACTCTATAGTTAGAAATAGTGTTATTTTGTCGTGGCTTAGCATAGTCATTCTGATGTTCAACTGTGCTGCCTGAAGCTCTGGATGTATTGCCTATTTCTACAAAATGATGGACGGACCTGGGAAGCGGTGATACCGTCACAAAACATACAAATTTGCGAAGGTAGCTTGAATGAATGCGCAGCAACTGCGCCAATTGGCGTCGATTGTGACCCGTTTTGCCCCGAATGAAGGCGTGAATGAAACCCCAATCCCGGGTGTTGAGTGCATCCGATTTAGTCAAGTTGGGGAACGTTTGCCCACTGTATATAACCCGTGCGTGTGTTTTATTGTGCAGGGGCAAAAGCGTGTGTTGCTGAGAGATCAGATTTATCAGTACCAGCCGGGTGAATTTCTCGCTGTGTCCGTGGATGTGCCGGTTGTCGGTGAGGTGATCGAGGGTAGCCCTGAGCGCCCCTATCTGGGGCTGAAAATAAGTCTGGAGCAAACGCAATTGGCTGAAATTGTCGCCGCGGCAGATCTGTCAGTCACGGACTCGCAATCGTCCAGTCGGGCCATGTTTATCGGTCAAAGCGCCGATAAACTAAGTGACTGTGTGAGTCGATATGCTGAACTGTTGTTGGCCCCAGAAGAGATCCGGGTGTTGGCGCCTATGCTGCAACGTGAGTTGTATTTCCGTCTGCTGACCAGCCCGTATGCACACAGCATTGCTAAATTGGCGCAG
>JAUHZM010000157.1 GCA_030426005.1 Gammaproteobacteria bacterium | reverse complement strand
CGAATGTAAACATCGAGATCACCGACAGCGCGGGTTCCGAGTACGGCGTGTACTCTAATACATCGAGTGGGGCTGGGTCCTACTCGAATCTGCGCATTCGCGCGAATACACTCGGCTTTCGTGTGAGCAGTATTGCCTCGAATGACACATACATATCCAATAGTGTTGTGATCGGCGCACCCAATGCAGTAAGCGGTGCCAAGACGTTTTGCAACCATGTATTTATCGACCCGAATGCAGACGGTGCGAATGACGGGCTTCTAAACAGCACCTGCGGCAACTAATTCACTAACTTTAGTCCAATCAGGCCATAGCAGTGTTGGCTGAAACCAAACACTGCTATCGGCTATTGCGTTAGGTCGTGCTCAACGAGGCTTAAGAGTATCAAGTAATCGTTGCGCCGCCTGCGCATCTTGTTTTTGTTCAAAACGCTTAGTTAGTCTTTTTTCAGCCTCAACATCAGCGAGTCGCTGAGACAAATCACGGGTTTTAGCTTGCTCAGTTTCTGTCGATTTATAGCTCGTAGACAGGCGCGTGATCGTCGTCGGCGTAGCGATGCCCGACGACAGCGTCAAGGTTGAAGGCTCGTAATAATAGTGCGACGCAGCAATCGGAGAGTTGGTGGAATCAAACACGTACATACTCCCTAGATCACTAGAAGGGAGCCCCCACGGATCGAGCATAAACCACGTTTTGTCGCTACTCAAATACACCCCGTCAGCTGCATTCAGGATGTAGGAAAAAGCATTGGTCAGTGCAACTTCACCAGCAATAATGGCTCCATCTGGGTCATTGACTACCTGGTTTTTGTTAAAACGCGCAAAGTCTTCGAACGTATAACCTGATGAGGTGCGATACAATCTCCAACGACCACCCAACTTTTTAACTGCTGTCACTGCTGCAGGCTCTGTTGGTTGGACTGGAGTACCGGCGGTAGTATTCATACTCGCGATGATGGGCACGATTGATAACAGTAGATCATCACTATCGGACGTTGACGGTGGTACTGGATCGGGGTCGGGGTCGGCCGGCTCAGGCATCGACAGAAATGGCGTGTTCTCAGCAAAATACTCGTGAGAATCTGCATTCTGAATGGCTTGTGCTGGATTTGTATCAGCCAAATTTCTTGCACCGCTCTGACCGTAGACGTGGTCATCTGTATCAGCCACCACAACGAAGTGACTTAGCTCATGCACGATTGTGCCAGCCTTCGAGTCCGTGCCTGTCTGCGGCGCAGTCCAGAAAGCATTACACAAGTAAATATCATAAGGCTGTGTTGGATACACGTAAGCGAAATATGGCTCACTGCACCCGCAGTCGAAATTCAGAGTTTGATTCGCAGTGGCTGAGTAGATGGCATTGAAGTTGGACTGCACATCGGCCCAGCGGCCCGATGTATAAGCACCAAACCATTCCGCGTATCTAGCGGCTGACGCACGAGCCGCGACCGGCGTGGCTTGCAAATCATCACGTGCCACCTTAGCAATTGTCTCTGCAGCATCCAACGCACTCGAAATCTGGCTTTGCTCAGATGCGGTACAAGACGCATAAGTTGGTGTCTGTTTAAACACCGGTTGCGGCTCGCTAATAGTTAACACAATTGTGGCCTTGGCATTTCGTTGCGATCGAGCACGATGATGTTCATTTACTTGAAGTTCATACGACCCCACTGATGAGAAGTCATAGGCTTGCCGTAAGTCAACCACGGCGGTGCGGGTTTCTGACGGCGCTAGAGTAATATAATCGTTTGCTTTGGGTGTACCACGCTTATACACACGACCACGGTACTTCAACTCTTGCCCCTCGAAACGCGCATCAAGCAGGTCGTCGTTGAGTCGGCCTTCGAGTGCAGTGCCCCAAACGAGTAGACTAATGGGAGCCTGCGTGGTGTTGGTATAATCAAATCGCAGTGGCACCTGGCCACGTTTCGATGACCCACCATTCGCTTGAGAAATACTGACTTCGATGCCTGCCGGCAACCCTGCATACAAATTAGACTGCGCAACACATAGCAGCGCCATAGCGACGCACGCCTGAAACAAAAACTTTTGCATTAATAACCCCTACACGAAGATCACGACGAACAAAGTCGTGTGATCAATTTCGAATGAACATTTACCATCCCTGCAACGCGCTCTAGGCGATCCGCACGAAGGTTCATAACTCCCGAGATAACACACTGCAGACTAGTGCTTTGGAAAACGGGAGGTTCTAGAGGTTAGCACATGGTTGTTTCACGACCAACCGCGAAAAGCAAATTGCAGCGCTATACGCACTGCTGCTCACTCTCGATTCAAACTCCTGGAATGAGTAATGGCGGACAGGCAGTGCCAGACGCCAGAGAATCCACATCGTTCACGGTCTGGCCATGGAAGGTGTGTGGAACCGACGTGTAGACCCGAAGCTGGTATGTTCCAGCAAACCCTGCGCTCGACCCCCAATCTCGTCCAACAGCCAATTTATAGCGGCCAGGCGTTGTTAAATTCACATGAATCAGCTGAAATGGTGCGTTTTGGCCGGTGCATTCTCTATCAGTAGTACTTCCTGTCAATAGGTTGGTGCCGCCCAAGCCCTGGCCGGGAGGATAAATTGCAGTAAGCACCACCGAACTTCCTGTGACCGCTCTGACATCAAGCATCACGCTGGCTGGCTTATCAATCGTAAATTCGTAGACATCTCGACAACTCTCACCAAGTGCACAATCCCATGCGCCGGCCATGCCGATGAAGCTACTCCGCTGGTCGTCTTCCATCAACGGCACGACGACTACTTTATTATGCGCGTTAACCGCACCACTCAAACATACTAACCACAAGAAGGTCAGGATCGAAAAACGTACTTGCATAATGTCTCCCGCAACAAAAGATCATAATTTGCAGTAATACTTACACAGACGTTTTTTAATTCGTATCGCTCAATTGAAGGATATTTAAGCCCGCCATGGAAATTACTTGTCCTGTGATTCAGGATCATTTTCACCTGTGTCTACCGGCTCAGCCTGGATACGAAAGTCCGTTGCCAGCCCCATCAGGAAACTAAAGTCCGAGGACACAGACTTACCAGCATGGTCCTTCGCTGCCAAAGTAGCAAACTTATGGCAACCAACACAGCTACCAGCGCCCTTCACCCTCACACAGGTACCTTCTTCATATTCGCAGGTGCCAGTTTGCAAATACGTTTCCATGGTGGTGTTGGATAAAAAGTCTGGCACCGCAGAGCGCTGCACAAACGGTGGCGCCGTTTGCTCAATGTCGGCGCCCCACTGTGTGCCAATTAATGTGTAATTTGCAAAAACAGAGTTAATCGCCCTTAACTGCTTGGCCCATTGGGAATCTATTTCCGCGGTCAGAGAATAAGCTTTGGCGCACTGCACCACTTGCGTACCGTATTTTGGTGTACCCCCAGTATTAGCAACCAAGTAGGAACTCGCATAGGGTTGGTTTGGCGCCCAAACATACCGATCTTTGGTACTAGTCGTCGGCGCTTTATTATTAATGCATGCCGTGCAGTCAGGGTTATATAACGAGTAAATTTTGTCTCTCGCTGGTGCCACTAGGGGACAATTCGAGTCAGGGTACTGCCCATAGCTAGAAAAATCGACGGGATCTGCTGGGCTCGTCGATAATGGCGCATTGTCTCGATGCTCAAACGTTGCCCAAATCCACTGATCTTTCAGGTCACCACGGACTGGATTCTTCTGTATGATGTGCATGCCCACCAAACCAAGCGAAACCTGCGTACAAATCGGCTGTTGATTGCTCACCATGTCGGCTGAAACTTCCAGGAGCGCATCCATAACCAAATAGCGACTCTTCTGATCACTCGGCGTCAGTATTCGCCAGGCGGTCTTCATTTCAATCGCGCCGACCTTGCCGTTTGATTTCTCAGTTTTGGGGTCTATGGCGACCAAATCTTCTCCTTCAGGAAATGAAAATGGCGATGCTTTGGCCTGCAGGGCTTTGATATAGCGCTGCTGTCCATCAACCGATTTCAGAGTGTAGACGAAGCTTCGATTACCATTTTTCTCGACCCTGGGCTTGGTGATAAACCATTCTTCGATCGGGTTTACACGACGCTCATACATAACCCAATTCCCGTAGCGGTCGATCAATGGCTGGTTGCTGGATGCTTCCAAAATACCGTCAAGACGACCATCGGGCTGCCCGCCGGTTTTACTCATGATGCTGAAGCGTGGCAAACCTCGGGGATTGGCACAAATAGGTGCCTCCGAGCCAAAGATATCCTGGGGTCGTTTCCAGGTTTGCCAGACACGCTGCCCCACCCCCGTTAATGCAGTCGCGGCTGACGCATTCGCATCGAGTGACCAATTTGCAGCAATAAACATCTGCCAAGCCATATTGTCGAACGGTGTCTGGGAGTCACGACTGAAATCGGACACGACGGGCGGCAAACCATGATACCCAACGCCGGGCGTAACAGCGGGGTCCTGACCAATCATTGATGGCATAGCTGAACACAAACTGGTTCCACCATCTGCACAGAACCTGGCCTGCGGTGTGTATACCGGCGACTGAGCCTGCACAGAAATAGAGAATACAGTGCTTATCAACGTAACTGGTATGACCTTTATCAGGCCATTATTTAAGCAGAACTTATTTAAGTATCGCATCTAACCCTCCTTGCTTTTTATTCACATCCAAGGCCAACATTCACTGCCAACCTTTGTTACTTAAGCCAACCCTACTCCGACAATCGCGATGGGAATATAGACAATAGTCGGTTTTTACCAGTGGCAGATTTACATACGAGGCCGATCAAGTTGAACCCAGCTAAAACCTCAAACCAATAATCTGAGCCTCTTGGTACCGCATATCTTAAGTGTCAGGCAATGCTACTGCGCAAGCTCACTGAGTTTCAACGATTTCATCCGATCTATAATCAGTTGTTCTGCTTCATTCAACACGGCGTCGAGTTCTCGATTAATAGATTTTTCGATCACACAATTAGTATGTTCATCCGTAAGCCCCAAGGTAAATAAAGTGCCTTCACCAAACAGCTGATAAACATCAAACATGGTAATTTTAGAAAGTGGCTGCGCCAGCACCCAACCACCGCCCCTCCCCGGAATTGTGGTGATAAAACCAGCTTTTGACAAGTTCGCCATGAGCCGGCGTACCACAACGGGATTAGTCACCAGCATGTCTCCAATTCGTGACGACGATAACGGTTCATGGCTCGCACCCATATGAATCAACACATGCAGAACCCTAGATAAGCGGCTGTCTTTTCGCATTCGAATTATTAGTGAAACTTTATTTGTTACACATATTGAATCTCAATCACCCATAAGTGTAACATATATTGTTACTGTTAATATTTTTACGCTACGTTGAGAACAAGCACTCTCAACAACACTAACTGATGAGGGAGTTATGAGATCACAAGAAATCGTTGCGCTATTCGATCAACAGGCAGAAAACTATAATGCCCAATGGGCGAATTTATCGCCAATCTCCGATGGGCTTTACTTTTTACTGGACTCCGTATTTGCAGCTTTACCAAAGAGTGCAGCATTGTTGTGCGTCGGTGCTGGCACTGGCAACGAAATACACTACTTGGCAAATCGTTTTCCAGATTGGAATTTTACCATCGTCGAACCGTCAGAGAAGATGTTGAATGTATGTCGAAGATCTCTCAGTGAGCTCGATTCGAGATGTGAGTACCACTGCGGATTTATTGAGTCACTACCGCGTAAAAAAGCGTATGACGCCGCCACCAGTATTCTAGTTTCCCACTTTATTCCAGATCGGCAAGCTCGTACCCGCTATTTCCATGACATCGCGTCTCACCTGGCCGCTAACGCAATGTTAGTGAGTGCAGACTTATGCGCAGACCAATCGTCACCGTTATACGAGACTGAACTCAGAATATGGTTTAACACGGTCGCTCGTTCAGGGAACACTGAACTAAGTCAGGAAAAATTGCGGCAGATGTACGCAAGTGATGTGGCTGTGTTACCAAGCACTGAAGTGAAATCCTTCATTACCGAAGCCGGCTTTAGCTACCCGATTACGTTCTTTCAATCAGGCCTGATACACACATTTTGCGCACAACGCACATGAGCGGGCCTCGAATTAGGAGCCACAGAAAGTCAAAAGGCCAACTCGGGAGCAACACTGTATTCGAGCGCAGCACGCTTTACAGTTCCAGTGAATTGAGCGCTGAATGTGCCATTGTAGGTCACGACATCGCCAGTCGGACATTGGAAGCTTCCATCCATTGTGCCTGTGACTGTTGAATCAATAAACTGACCGACATACGTTATTTCTCCCTCGCAGACAATTCCTTCAAACCACTCAAACCGTAAAGTGCCGCTCGGAATAGAAAAGCGAAGTTGTGAATCTAAGTTAGAGCTCCCGGAGAACTCGCGATAAGCTAGAAACACTTGCTGATTTTGGGAGTTCCCGCCGACCGATAAGTCAATCGTCGTTTCAAAGTCTATGGCACCGTTGCCGGGACTGGTAACTTGAACCACAGCTGTGCCTTCGTACTGACCAACGGTGGCAAGCAATGGTGCTGGCGGTGGTGGGCCGCCACTTGAGGATGATCCGCCGCCACAGGCAACCAAAATAAAAGCGCAAAACGTAATCAGGAGCGAAGTTTTCATTTACATCCCTATAAATCATACCCCTATAAGACGGAGCAATAAGTGTTAAACAAAGACCTACTAAAACGCTTTACCCTGCGTTTTAGCGAGCAAACAATGACATGTCAAAAATACACCAAATTGTGATTAACTGGAATGCAAATTTGCTCAATCGGAGTCACTACTCAAAGAATACATTGACCAGTATGGTGCCTGCATCGTGGCACGCCACTGTTTTAATACGTACGGATCAGAAGCGATTCGTGCATCGCCCCACTCCAATACACGATGTTGAGCCTGCGAGTCCCAGTTCACGTTGATCATCGACACCGCCTTGATTTCCGGCGTGGACTCAATTAATTCGAAGAACGGTTTATACCAATAGTCCCAATACTGTTTACCCTGTGTCGCCTTTTGCGTCACGGTATAGCGGATCGCACTTGCCTCGGCAATCATGACTGGCTTTTGTTTCTCTCTCGCAATCTCAATGATCCGCTGGCGATTTGGTCCCGCGTGATACCCATCTTCTGAGACCTGAAAGAAACTGATCGCGAGCCAATCGACAAATCGGTCACCCGGATACCATTCCATCACATCACGCTCTTGATAAGTAGGCAGCATCGCGAAGGAATGCCATACCAGCTCAATATTTTTCGCGCGTCGTGCCTGCTTGGCGA
>JAUHZM010000002.1 GCA_030426005.1 Gammaproteobacteria bacterium | reverse complement strand
TGCTCAATGCCGGTCTTTGGTGGTATTTTGCGGGGCGTGATTCTGTATCTGAGCAACCCATCGCCAGCGAGGTCGTTGAGTCCGTAGAACAGAACTCGGTAGAATCAGAGTTAGGGCAAACTGCCACAGTGGATGATGCAAACGAGGTCGGTCTAGAGTCCGACGTCTTAAGCGAATCACCGCTTGATGACCCGTCGGTGGAAGATTCGGAACTGAATGATTCCCAGCTTACTACCATCATCAAGTCTGACGATATTGCACCGGGCTCGGTGGTCATTGCGGATGAGTTCTTAGATGAGGCCGAAGAGACGACGATTCCCAGTTTGCTGCCGGCCACACCACGTCGACCCGCGTACGATAATGAATCGGCGTTTGGTGCGGTACTCGATACTTCCGCAGATGTGACTGGCCGTATCTCAGCATTGCGTAATCTGGCGCAAGCCTGGGATGTGGTATTGCCGCCGGAGTTAATTAACTCGCCGTGTGATGTGCTGTCCAATGAGGGCGTGGCATGCACCGATGCCAGCTCCTGGGATCAACTCATGCGTTTAAACCGTCCTGCTGTGCTGGTGTTGGAACAACGTGGTCAGTTACATCGCGCAATTCTGTTCAGTGTGGACGAGTCTGAAGCGCAACTATTGGTTGGGGAACAGGTACACACAGTATCCGTGAGTGAACTGAAAGCGCGTTGGGCCAGACCTGCAACGGTCTTATGGCGGCCTGGTGCCATGGGGGCAGGTTTGTTGCAAAAGGGTGACCAGTCGGCACGTGTGCCGCAATTACGGAATCGTTTGAACGCAGCCCTGAATGTGGCCGATATGCCACTGTTGGCGCAACTGGACCAAGCACAATTTGATCTGGATTTAGCGCAAAAGGTGTTCGCACTCCAGTCGCGTTTTGGTATCGTTGCAGACAGTAAAGTCGGTAGTGAAACCTATATTCTGATGAATGAACTCATCGCACCTGACTCAACCCCTGTACTACGTCAGCGACGGCCCTAAACGCGTATGTCCACCATTCTGGATGCTCTGAAAAAATCCGAACGGGAACGTAAGTTAAACAACTTGCCAACCTTGTCGGACATGCCGCCTCCACAGGAAGGCACGCGCCTGCCAGTCGCCTTGCTAATTCTGATTAGCGCCTTGTTAGCGCTGCTGTTAGTGGTGGTGCTCGTAATGTGGTGGCAGAGCACGCGCTCGCCCAATACCGCTGCGCCAGTAGTGAGCACCGACACTGGCACCGCAGTCGTAACGTCAGATGAAACACCGCAGTCAAACGCTCAGGACTTAACCGTCAATGTGATTTCATTCTCCAATGATCCGGCGCAACGCTTTGCCATGATCGACGGTCAGGTAGTGCGTGAACAGGAGTTCGCCAAACCCGGCGTGTTGGTGCAGGAAATCCAGCGCGATGCTGTGATTGTGATTGTTCGCGGTAATCGGATAACGATCACACCTTAGTCTTTATTTAAGTTAGGTGCTCAATTAAAAGCACCACAATATATTGACATTTTTGATCAATATATGTGTAAATACACATATGTGAAAAATTAAATATGTATTCGTGATGTGCCCTGAACAATTCTTTAAGTGTCTGTCCGACACCAATCGTCTGAAAGTCGTGTTGCTTTTGCAAAGGTGTACTGAGGCGTGCGTCTGTGACCTAATGGATGCACTTGAGATTGACCAACCCAAAGTATCGCGCAATCTAGCTGAATTACGGCGCTGTGGTATTTTGCGAGCCGAGCGTCGTGGAAAATGGGTTTACTACATGCTGGAACCGAATTTGCCAAAGTGGCAAAGCCAGGTTATTGAGTCCACGGCGCAGGGATGTGTTCAAAGCTATAGTGAAGAGTTGCGTAGGCTTCAAAGTGCCGTGGCTGTCAACTGCTTATAAGTTTGCATTGTGATCAACATTTCAAGGTAGAACGGCATGGGTTTATTTGAACGCTATCTCACGCTTTGGGTGGCCATAGCAATCGTGGTTGGGGTTGCCGCGGGCAGCGCATTCCCTGCACTGTTTGCGATGCTGGCGGGGTTTTCCTTTGCGCATGTGAATTTGCTCATTGCCTTACTGATTTGGGTGATGATTTTCCCGATGATGGTGCAAATTGATTTCACGGCAGTCAGAAAAGCCAGCAGTGCGCCAACCGGCTTGATACTCACTCTGGTGGTGAATTGGTTGATTAAGCCGTTTTCCATGGCCGCGCTCGCATGGTTATTTTTTAGGGTGTTTTTTGTTGACTGGGTGTCTCCAGATTCAGCATCGGAGTACATCGCTGGCATGATTTTACTGGGGGTTGCACCATGCACTGCGATGGTATTTGTATGGAGTCAACTCACCAAGGGCGATCCAAGCTATACCTTAGTGCAGGTGTCCATCAATGACGTCATTATGGTGTTTGCCTTTGCGCCACTGGCCGCATTTCTGCTGGGCGTCAGCGAAATTCACGTGCCATGGTCAACCTTGTTGCTTTCTGTCCTGCTGTACGTCATCGTTCCATTGGTTGGCGGGGTGTGGTTGCGACATACATTGAACCGGCAACATCACCCGGATGTGTTGGAGCGTTTTTTGAGAGCGGTTAAGCCGTGGTCTATGGTCGGACTGCTCCTTACGGTGGTGTTATTGTTTGGGTTTCAGTCGGTCACGATTATCGAAAGCCCGGGCATCATTGCCTTGATTGCTGCGCCGTTAGTCATCCAGTCATACCTTGTTTTTGCGCTGGCCTATTGGCTAGCGCACCGCCTCCGCTTGGCGCACAACATTGCCGCTCCAGCCTGCATGATCGGTACCTCAAATTTCTTTGAACTCGCCGTCGCCGTGGCGATTTCTTTGTTTGGTCTTCATTCCGGGGCCGCGCTGGCCACAGTCGTCGGCGTTTTGGTTGAGGTGCCTGTCATGTTATCGCTGGTTTGGTTTGCGAATCGGACTCGGCATTGGTTTTAGGTACTCATTATTACTGCTCTAGGAAATTAGAATCATGATCGTCATACACCATAACCCTGACTGCGGCACATCTAGAAATGTGCTCAAGATAGTCCGAGACGCTGGCTACACGCCGACGGTAATTGAGTATCTGGACACGGGATGGACTAAACCGCAGCTTTTATCGCTGTTTGCAGCGGCCGATCTTACGCCCAGATCGGCGCTTCGAATCAGTAAGTCGCCAGCGGCAGAACTTGGTTTGTTGGACGAATCCGTATCAGATGAAGCGTTACTAGATGCAATGATACAACATCCAGTCCTGGTAAATCGGCCGATAGTGGCGAGTCCTTTGGGTGTGCGCTTGTGTCGGCCAAGTGAAGCTGTTTTGGATATCTTGGCGCATTGGCCATCGGGACCGTACTACAAAGAGGATGGTGAACAAATCTTGAATCGTGAAGGGCAAAAAGTAGTCTAGAAGACAAAAACGCATGGGGACGTGAGTGGAGTTTCGCTATAATCCGCGCTTTCTTGTTAATCACCGAGCGCTGTTATGAGCTTGTCATCCGAAGTCGCTAAGCGACGAACCTTTGCCATTATTTCTCACCCGGATGCGGGTAAGACCACTTTGACGGAGCGCTTGTTGCTGTCCGGCGGTGCAATTCAAATGGCAGGTAACGTCAAAGCACGCAAAACTGGTCGCCACGCCACATCAGATTGGATGGAGCTCGAAAAACAACGGGGTATCTCGGTCACGTCTTCGGTCATGCAGTTTGAGTATGGCGACAAGATGATTAACCTGCTCGACACGCCGGGTCACGCGGACTTCTCTGAGGATACCTATCGAACGCTGACTGCCGTGGATTCCGCTTTGATGGTAATCGACATCGCCAAAGGTGTGGAAGAACGGACCATCAAATTGATGGATGTCTGTCGTCTACGAACCACGCCAATCATGACTTTCGTGAACAAAATGGACCGCGAAGGGCGCGACCCAATCGAGGTGATGGACGAAGTCGAATCGGTGCTGGATATTTTGTGTGCACCAATGTCCTGGCCGGTAGGTACCGGTAAAGGCTTTCGCGGCGTGTATCGAATTTACGATGATACGATTCATTTGTTCGCAGGCCGCCCAGGCAATCACAAAGAAGAAGATCAATTTATTCAAGGCTTGCACAGTGACGAAGCAGAGCAAGCGTTGGGTTCATTGGCCGCAGACTTGCGTGACGAGATGGAGTTGGTGCAAGGCGCGAGCAATGAGTTCGATCTTGAGCTGTATTTAAGTGGTGATTTAACCCCGGTGTTTTTTGGTTCGGCCATAGCCAACCTCGGGATCGATGAACTCATGGAGAACTTTGCCAAGCATGCACCGGGCCCGCAAGGGCGCGAGGCGCAGACACGCGAAGTCAGTTCGTCAGAGGAGAAGTTCACCGGATTCGTGTTCAAGATTCAGGCCAATATGGATCCATCGCACCACGACCGAATTGCGTTTATGCGAATTACGTCGGGTCAATTTGCCAAAGGTAAGAAGTTGCGCCATGTGCGCTTGGGGCGCGACGTGGCCATTAATAATGCCAGTTCGTTTATGGCAGCCCGACGCGACCAGGCTGAAGAGGCCTACGCAGGAGATATTATCGGTGTGCACAATCACGGCACAATTCAGATTGGTGACACGTTTACCGAAGGCGAAGACTTGAAGTTCACCGGTATCCCCAACTTTGCACCCGAGCTGTTTCGACGCGTTCGACTGCGTGATCCATTGCGTGCCAAGGCCTTGCAAAAAGGCTTGATCCAGTTGAGTGAAGAAGGTGCGACGCAGGTTTTTCGCCCCATGATCAATAACGATATGATTTTGGGTGCAGTAGGTATTCTGCAGTTTGACGTGGTGGCACATCGCCTTAAAGCAGAATACAACGTCGAGTGTTCATTTGAAGCGGTGCAAGTGGCAACTGCGCGTTGGTTGCATTTTCCGGACGCCAAGACCGAGGAAGAATTTATTCGCAAGAATGAAGCCAACGTCGCGCTGGATGGCGCAGAGTGCTTGACCTACGTGGCTCCGAATATGGTGAATTTGCAGCTGACCATCGAGCGCTGGCCAGACGTTGAATTCCGCAAGACGCGCGAAATTTAAACTAGACTCACAGGCACATCGGCGTCTGTTGTCCGATGTTTGCGAATAACTTGCGCAGGAAACGCCGCTCTGGGACGTATTAATCTTTACTAGACGATAACGTCTCAACTACTGACCTCTTTGCTACGAACTTCTCTGCTACAAACTTATCGGTGTTTCCTGATGCGATCTATACTCATTGTTGGCTGCCTAAGTGCAGTCACTTTTCTACTTACGGCGTGTACCACGCTAAGTTATTCCTCTCCGGACTCGGTAGACTTAAGTGGCACATGGTTGGTGGATGAATCGATGAGTGATCGTGTGATGATGCGGCCGCCGAGAGATGCAAAACGCCGCGGTGATCGACGTGGTGGTGGCCCTGGACCAGGCATGCGTCCCGGTGGGGAAGGTGGTATGCGAGGCCCAGACGGTGGCGGACCTGGCGGACGATATGATGTGGATGATTACACCGCCGCGCAGGTACTCACGCCAGCGGCAGCGAACTCGGAAGAATTAGTGATCGAGCATGTGTCTGACTCTATGGGCATTCGGTATCAAAGCGGAAAATACCGCGATATTGATTGGGGCAAAACCGAACAAGGTCGTCGCAAAATGACCGCAGGCTGGCAGCGACAACACTTGATTATCGAAACCAGCGGCCGACGCGGTGCGATTACTGAAACCTTCAGTCTGAATGAAGCACACAACGTCTTAACGATTACCTACGAGGTCAATGGTAATGAATTCGTGCGTGTTTATCGGCGCAGTGTCGATTCTTAATGCCGTGTCTCGTGTCGCTAGTGCTCATCTCAATATCTGGTCGGATCAACTTCTAATGTAAGTTCGTGGTAGCCTTTGCTACCATACTCTGGAACTTACCTATGCAGCTCAAATTAGATATTGTCGATGCGTTTACGGATACGCAGTTTCGCGGAAACTCCGCCGCCGTAGTTATCACTGAGAGTTGGTTACCTGACTCTCTGATGCAGAGCATCGCGAGTGAGAACAATCTGTCTGAAACTGCATTCCTAGTGCCGCAAAGAGGTGTTTATCACATTCGCTGGTTTTCACCTCTGACCGAAATAGATTTCTGCGGACACGCGACGTTAGCGGCTGCACATGTGCTGTTTCGAGATGTGCCCGCCATGAAAGCACTGCGCTTTTATGCCGCAGCCGTGGGCGAAATGGAGATCAAACTGAATGCGCAAGGTCTCATCGAGATGGACTTTCCTGTGCGCATGCCAACGCCGATCACAGATGTGCCGAAAGCGTTGCTGCGCGGCCTGTCGATTGCACCGACTAAGGTGTTGCGTAATGCGCAGGCTTACTTCGCCGTGTATTCAAGGGAGTCGGATGTGATGGAGCTCAATCCGGACGCAGGAGAGCTAAAGCGATTAGCGCCCTATGATGTGGTGGTGACTGCGCCGGGGTCTGAGTTCGATTTCGTGTCCCGCTATTTCTGGCCGGCTAATGGGGGAGACGAAGATCCGGTTACGGGCTCTATTCATACTGGGCTGGCTCCGTATTGGTCGGCTGAACTGGGCAAAACCTCATTGCAAGCCTATCAAGCGTCTAAGCGTGGCGGCTTGCTGTATTGCGAGTTGCGCGGTGAGCGGATTACGATTGCCGGCCAAGCTGTACCGTATCTGCAAGGCCAAATTATGATCCAAAAAACAGATCATCTGAATGAAAAGCTTGATTGAAACTGCGCTCAGAGCGTTTGGTTTAGCTTGTAGGTCGCAAGGGGAGTTTGGTCGTTGCTCTCAAGGTTTTCATGACGAATGCCGCGCTAATATCCATCGGATGTGTTTTGCACAGTTTTAAATACAAGTCGTCATAGCGCGCCATATCGGGCAGCACTGCTTTGACTAAGTAATCCAAGTCACCACTCATACGATGAACCTCAATAATCTCCGGTAGCGTTTCGAGCTGGGCTATAAACTTGGAGCGCCAGTCATCGGAGTGTTCCTGCGTACGCACTGAAATATAGACGGTTAGGCTTAGGTTTACTTTGCTCGGTTCTAGTACCGCAAAACGGCCGCGAATAATTCCCAGTTCTTCGTATTTCTTGATCCTTCGCCAACACGCTGATTTAGACATCGCTAGTTTCTCGGCGATTGCTTCAACCGAAATCGAAGCATCCTCTTGCAGGATCGAGAGAATTTGGATGTCTTGTCGTTTTAATTGTGTGTTCATGCTACCCCGCCATAAATCGAATTATTAAAAGGTTTTACCTTCCTCTGGGCGACCACGATTATGTGAGGGCGGCGGTGGAATAGTTTCCCAAAATATTGATTGTTTAGCTTAAAAAAGGGGAGATATTTCTAGTTGGGATTGACTAGGATTTCGGGTTAATTTCCACTGAATAAGCGATAAACCATGCTGATAAATAGAGTCCGAGAATCGATTATTGGTGACAAACTCGGGATTTCAACGAGCTTCGGCACCAAACCCCTCATCTACGCAGACTACACCGCTTCAGGACGAGCATTGAGTCTTATCGAAGATTTGATCCGTGAGAAAGTCCTGCCCATGTACGCCAACACACACACAGATACAACAGCCACGGGGGCGGCGACGAGTGAACTACGAAGGTTATCGAAAGCGCAAGCGCGTCGTTTTTTTGCTGTGCCGGATGACTACAGCGTGATTTATTGTGGCTATGGAGCAACCGCAGCAGTTAACAAGGCAATCGATCTTTTAGGCTTGAGAGATTTGCCCAGAGACAACGACCGACCGGTTGTATTTATCGGTCCCTATGAGCACCATTCGAATGAACTGCCTTGGCGAGAATGCAACGTTGATCTCGTTGTTATTCCGTTGACGCGAGACGGTGTGCTCGATATTCAAGAGTTAGATCGCCAACTGCAGGAATACTCCGATCGAACGACCAAGATAGGTAGTTTTTCAGCGGCGTCGAACGTTACCGGATTGATGACTGATATTGAGGCAGTGACTGCGCTTTTACATCGTCATGGCGCATTGTCATTTTGGGATTATGCCGCTGCGGCGCCTTATCTTGCAGTCGATTGTCAGGGTCAAGTCAAACCGGGTTTAGATACGCGCAAGGATGCGGTATTTATCTCGCCACATAAATTTATCGGTGGCCCCGAGACTCCGGGTGTTCTGTTGATGCGCAATTCGATCGTGGCGCGATGTGCACCGGCAGTGCCCGGTGGTGGTACAGTCTCGTATGTGACCAGCGTGGATCATGTCTATCATCATGATTTGGAGCGAAGAGAGGAGGCTGGTACCCCCAGTATTATTGGCGCGATTCGGGCTGGATTGGTGTTTAAACTGTATGCGGAAGTTAGGTCGCAAGCAGTCGCTAGTGAGGTAAGTGGCGTTGACATAGCGCAGATTATGACTCGTTGGTTACGGCATCCGAATATCGAGATTCTGGGTAACACGACCAAACCGAGATTGCCGATTATTTCTCTTCAGATCAGACACCACAATCGCTACCTACATTATGGCTTTGTGGTGGCCGTTCTCAATGATGTTTTCGGAATTCAGGCCCGCGGTGGTTGTTCGTGTGCAGGACCCTACGGACACCAGCTGCTCGGATTCAATTTGTCGAAAGCGAAGTTACTCGAATCGCTGGTCTTGAGTGGGCACTCAATTATGAGGCCAGGTTGGGTTCGGTTAAATTTTTGCCAATTTATGGATGAGAGTACGGTGGACTATATTGTTGACGCGGTTGAGTTAGTCGCCACACATGGCTGGAGATTACTTAGTCATTATACTTTCGATGAAAGCGTGGGATGTTGGCTGTACCAGGGAAACAAACCAGTGAGTCAGACATGGTTCGAAGCGTTTCAATTTGCTGATGCGATGCCTGTTGATTCCGCTGCCAAGCTGCACAAACAAGCTATGCCATCACTAGAAACATTTTTGCAACTTGGTAAGGCAGAGATGTTGATGAAGCGTGAGCGACTACCTGAACTGGACGTTTCAATTCCGGAGTCTGCCGAACCGCTGCGCTGGTTTGTTCTACCGCAGGAAGTGGTTGCGGGATAATGCTCCGTTTTTACCGTTATAGACGATTGATTTAGAACCAATATTTCGCAGATTGAAAACTATCATCAGAAGCTGATGGGTGCGTGGATTGTGGGCAAAGTAGGCTAAAGAGTAATGCAATTCAACGTTCCTCCGATTAATGACAAGTGGTGAATCTCGGGCATTTGCCGCTTTATTCTGAAGGAGAATTTGATGGAACTTTTGCGTTTGGATTTCTATCTGCGAAATTCCGCGAGCTTGGCAATCATTGCAGTGGCAGTGTGTGTGTTGGCTTGGGTGGCTGAGTTTGCAGACTTTGTGTACGTCTGCCCATACTGTCGAGTGCAGCGTACAGCTATTGGCCTGCTCGGGCTGATTTTGTTGACCCCTGCATCATGTCATTGGGCCATGAAGTACCTAGCCATCGTGATCGGATTTTTCGCGGCGGTCGTCGGTGCCAATCAACATTTTGCCGGTTGGCGAAAGATTTCGGCTGGAGAATTCAGGTTTAATGAGAACATATTGATCGATCCGTTTCTATTGTCGGGCATTGCTGTGTCCATGATAATCGGCCTTATGCTATTGATTGTGCTCAAGAGGCCGGAAACAAGTTAGCGCTTTACGGAACTTTGATCCCGACCTAAGCTGGTTACCAGACACTGTGGTTTACTCGGCCCACGGCGGCACAACTAAATTCCCTTCCGCGTCTTTGAATTTCATTCTGGCCGGAGAAATAATGATCCACTCAGCGGTGTTTTTACTCCTATTTTCAATGCTGTGAGGGGTATTGGGTGGGATGATCACGGTATCGCCTTGCTTAACAGTTGCTGTTTGATCTTCAATATTCACGACGACCTTGCCTTTAAGCACTACCATCACTTCTTCGGTTGTCTGGGTGTGCATCGGGTTATGGTGGCCACTTTCCATTTTTTGACGGATGACGCTCACTTGCTGAGCACCATGACTTGATGTTGCCAGAGGAGTAATCTCGGCATTAGGTGTGGAGAATATCGGTTGTGTCTTATGTGTGTTAACTCGCATAATCGATCCTGCTTTGTACCTGTAAGGTTCTATAATCAAATGGCTGGCGTTGGATCTCACTGAGATACAGCGCGCTGTCTATTAGGTATTCGTTCAAAGTATCATGATAGTTGCGGAACAATGTTCCTGAATCGAATACAGGAATGACGGATTTTGAGTCTTGCTGTTAATCGACTCATTGGCCAATCAAATGGAGGGCATATGAACTATGTGTGGTTAATCGGATTGATGACACTCTGGCTAGTCTCGGGTGCAGCGGCAAAATCACCGCCGGATTGGGTGACCAATGGTGCGCGGTTGGCCGATGGCACAACGACGTTTGACCTGCCTTTGGAATTGCTGGCAAATAAGATGTATGTCCAGCTTGAGCTGGGTAGCAAACAACGTCGATTTGTGGTGGATACCGGCTCGCCGTCGATGCTGGACAAAGCACTTGCAGAAGAGCTGGGCTTGCCCATGGTGGGCGAAAGCAATGGACGGGATGCGCATGGACAGATCATCAAGAGCCGCGTGGTACAGGCAGATCTAACTCTGGGTGATGTAGGATTTGAGCACGTACCCATGTTTGTTGCGGATTTCTCTTCGTCGCCCGCACTTAAGTTATTCGTAGGTGATGGCGTGCTTGGTTCAGAGTTACTATCGTTAGGCGCTTGGCAATTTGATTGGTCGCAAGCACGCCTGCGCTTTGCTACGGATGTGCGCCGCTTGCCGAACATTGAATCAGCGGAGGCCGTGCCGCTGTCTGATTTCGGGTATCCGCACGCACCTTATTTTGACGTCGTGTTCGCCAAAAAGGCCAGAAGCAAAGCCATGTTCGATACCGGTTCGCCGAGCTACTTCGCGATTTCGGAGCCCGATATGCAAGGCAGTCGTGCTGCCGGCGGCCTGACTGGTGCCTGGTTGGGATTCGGGTCGGCGGGTGCATCCCTTGGCGGTGCTGCCCCCAATACAGAGCTGGCAAAGGTCGGCTTGAAGTCTTTGAAGGTAAGTGATCTGGTGCTGGGGCCGGTGGTGTCGGAAGTGCGAGGTCTATCGCCGAGCTTGCTCGGGGCGCGTCTGTTGGATCATTTTATAATCACGCTGGATCACCAATCGCAAACTGCTTTCTTCGTGCCAATAGACCCAAGTCTGCGTGCTCTGCCAGCCGTGCCGAGTGGATTTGGTTTTTCAGTTTCGTATCAGGATACGATTCAGATCAGTGCAATCTGGGACGGCTCCCCGGCTAAGGCTGCTGGACTTCAGGTTGGCGATGTTATCCATAGCGTCAATGGAGTTGCTGTGAGTTTGAATGACGCCGATATCCGGAGACTGATTGTGGCGCTGACTGAGGAGCACATCGAGCTGGGTATAGATGGTAAAACGATCAGTTTAGAAAAGCGTGAATTTAATGGTGGGGCGGAACATGATTAGGCGAATTCGAATGCTGAGTGCATTGTTGTTCTTGATATTTAGTGCCGCTAATGTGTCCGCTGATTCAAGTGTGCCAAAGGTTCTGCCAGCTGACTGGCGTGTGCTGAATGAATCGGCTGATATCCAACGAGGGTTGCGGGCGCATTACCAGCATGCAGAATCCGTTGGCCGCGTGCCATATGTCTATATCTACTCGGATCGTCATCGCCATTGCCGAGCAGTGCGAGCCATGATGCACCGATCCGACTTGCAGAGTGCTTTTTCGGATGTGTTGGTCGTGATGGTTGATTACTACCACTGGCGCGATCAGTATCCAGCATCAACGGCGGCTTATGCCGCCGAGTTTACACCGAGTTTAATCCGCATTGCCGCTAACGGTAGCGTGTTCGGTGAGGTCTATAGTCCTGCCTTAGTCTTGTACTATCCAGAGCTGAGCGGTGATCCAAAACTGAGTCGTTTTTCAACCAATCAGAAGTGGTCTGGACCGATTCCAAAACGGCAGTTTGCGCATTCTTTAGTTCGTTTTTTCGATCGCAATCATCGTTTAGAACCGTAAAAATCCCCTAATTAGGTGAGCGACGATTCGCGTTTCAATCGCTACTATACAAGCTCTCAAATAGCTGGCTCGGATTTGAGTCAGTGATGGAAAATTATAATTGCTTGTATATAGAGGTCTGCTATGAGAGATGTCGTCGCTCGTTGTCTGTTTTTGTTGGTGTTGGTTTCTGCTGCGCAAATCACGTATGCGCAAAATAAAGTGGTGGTGGTGCCACTGGGTGGTGATGAGCCTAAGATGGGGGGAGAGGTGTCTATCTCAATTCCGGTCACGAGCTTGGTGCAAACAAATGGTGCGAATCTCGATTTCACGTCCCCGATTCAGGCACGGCTATATGGCTCCGGTAGTACCACGTTTGGGACAACCTTTCTAGTGCCAATGGATCACAAGCCCAGTACCTTGATTTATGTCGATACCTACATTTACAACCCGGAGGTGAATGGTGCTTGTCGAGCGGTGATTACGACCAATTACGGACGTGCCTGGAAGCCAGGTGAGCCGCGAGATCAATCGAATGTTTTCGGTTACGGGACGACCTTTCCATCATTTACGGAGGGTGATCAAACCTACGTCCACACCTATCGTTTTAAAGAGGGAATAGGCGCTGGTCACAGCGTTGGGTTTGGTCTGTATCGATCCGGTAACAACGCCAACGACAATTGCGGTGAAGTCGGTCTGGTTGGCATGCAGATACGATATGAGCGAGAATAGCCATATACTGACCAGTTTTGTCGCCGAAGTTTCATCGGTACACGACTCGATGCCAGTGAGGTATCAGTCACGTACCAACCTCACGTGTTCTAGATGATGTTAATGGGGCTTCGGCGGCAGCAACCAAGGTTCGCTTTGCACTCGCAACATGGCATCCACGCGGTTTTTGACGCCCATTTTCGCCAATACTGATGAGACATGATTTTCAACCGTACGTTTCGACCGCGATAGACGCTCGGCGATTTCTTGGTTATTTACCCCATCTGCAAGCAGCGCAAGTATCTGCTGCTCTTTTTTTGTTAATCCCAGTGGGTGTTGACGCGTATTGGGGTTGGGTCCACGACGTCGCTTAGGTAATAGTTTAAGTGCACCTATGGTCGTGGCAATACTGCGCGCACGCTCGGTATACGCTTTGGCTCCGAGCTTATCCAGCATACCGTGGGCGGTTGGCAGGTGTTCGGGGTTTTGAGTAAGGTCTGAAGCCAAGAGACACAGTGCCGCTTCAAATGGCATACCAATGTCAAGCCAGCTTTGAGACGCACCAGCGTAGTCACCCTGGCATTCTAGTTGATGCGGAGGTGCGAGCGAGTGAGTCGTTGTGTAAGGGATCTCTAAGTCAAAGCGTTGTAGCCAGACCGCGATTTCACCAGCCACCCAGAAGTCGTAGTGGTCGGAGTCTGCCGCACAAAGAATCTGCAGTTGCTCGTAAGCGATATTGGTCTGTTGTTGCAGCCAGGCGTTTTCAATTAGGTTGAGTCGGGCTGGAATAATGTATTGTTGTTCATTGGTTGCCATGGCATTTTTGAGAGCCAATCCAAGCAGGTGATCCACATCAGGCTCGCCCATGCGAGACTCGGCTTTGGCGACGACACACAGTGCAGGAAGTTGCATCAAGAGTGTGAGTTGCTTGAGTGCGAGTACGCCGCGACCAATCGTTGCCGCATCTTCGAGTCGCCCCTGCGCTAGGCGCAGTTGGGCTTGTATTCCAACTAGGTAATAGGTCCATGAGTCTAGGTCGTACTCGGTATCGTAAGCGATCCCATCGGTGAGCCATTGTTCGGCTTTGTCGAGTTGTTTGAAGCGCACCAGATAGTCAGACATGTTGGTGTATACGCGTGCTGCATGCTCATGAAAGCCATGTTTCAGTGCCAGTTCAAGGCTTTCCTGCAATAAGGGTTCGCCGCTATGATCGCCGCGTAACACTAATGCAGAACCAACATTATTTAGGGCATGAACGCGGACCTCTGGTTGTGGATGTTTGGTTTCCAACGTCAGTGCGCGCTGGCCAAAGTGAATAGCGTCCTGCATCCGTCCATTTAACATATCCAGCTGAGACCGGAAGGAGTACGCCATGGCGCGGTCGCTCGATTCTGGCAATGCTTCATAAACCTTGATGGCTTCATCGGCGAAGTGTCGTGCTTCGTTGGCTTCGCCACGATACCAGTGTAAGCGCGAGAGCCACCGTAAATTCTCGCCGATTTTGTCGTTTCGCCCCAGCGCGCGCCAGAGTGAGATGGCGTTGCGGCGCGCTTGCACCACGGCGTCGTCGATCTGTAAGGCGATGCCAGCTTCATATGCCCAGTCCTGATACAGTTGCGCGGCCAGTTCGGTGGGTGCTTCGTCGATGAATTTAAGTGCAGTGGTAAGATAAGACGCCGCTTCTCGATGCGCGCCGATGGTGGCGGCACGTCTGGCTGCTTGCGGCGCGTATTGCAGTACGGCGGTGCCGTCCAGTGAGCCTGCGGCATAATGCACGAGCGAACCTAGGTCGTCAGTATTCAAGCTTTGTAGCGCAGTCAAAATGCGCTGGTGTATCCGTTGTTGTTGGTTTACTGGCAGGCGAGTTTGGGTACCTAATCGCGCTAATTCGTGGCGAAAACGGAACAATCCGCGGCTGTCGACGATCAGTAGTTTGCGCGCCACGCAGGCAAGGGCCAGTGTTTCACCTTCTTCCCCGAACAAGGCTTGTATTAGTTCGGTCGAGAGCGCTTTGGGAATCAGTGAGATGGTTTCCAGAAACTGACGTTCTTTTTCGACCAGGCGAAAAATGCGGGCATTGACTGCCTCCTGTACCGATGCAGGCACGCTCTGCATACTGGGCAATTCGGAGGCCAGCATTTCAGACACAAAAAATGGGTTCCCTGAGGTGATCTGATGCAGGTTCTTGATCGATTTGCCCGCGGCAGCTGCCATCTGTTCGACGCTGGTTTGGCTCAATGGAGTAAGCGGGACGCGGTTGGTGTGGCCAGAGGGGAGGGCGGCCAACACGGCACTCAAGGGGTCGGCTTCGGAGACCTCATCATCACGGTAGCTAATAATCAGGGTGCAGGCCGAAAAAGCGATTCGCCGCCCGAGATACTTAATCAGGTCGAGGGTCCCGTGGTCGGCCCAGTGGGCATCTTCGATAACCAGTATCTTTGGGTGTTTTGCTGCTTCAAGCGTTCGATAAAATGTTGCAAACAGTTCAGTCGGCAATGCGCCATTGCGTAATAGAGGTAAAACTGGGGAGGCAAATTCGGCTGCAAAATCGTGCAGCGGCCCAAATGGCCTAGGGGTCAAAAAAGGGTCGCAAGCGCTCCAGTGAACTTGGTGCGCTAGGGTAAGTTGAGCGCGTGCAGTCTCCAATAGGGTAGTTTTGCCGATGCCAGCTTCGCCTGAAATCAACACCATATTGCCGTGCCCGTCGGCTGACCGCTGGCAAGCCGAAAATATCTGTTCGAGTTCGTTTTGGCGTTCTAACAACATCAAATCAATATTGGCGCGCTGATAAGTAGCAAAGGTTCTGTTGTACCCAGAATAAGCTTGATTGAGAAGCCGTGGCGCATGAATTCAGGTGTGAAGACAGTAAAATTAGGTATGCATACTCAGGTCAGGAGAGGGTCTGACTTACTACTATACGGTGTTAGTGGATGAACGTCGACGTACGACCAGACTAAGTGCGCCGACCTAGGGTTGTGAACGCGAACTTCTGATGGCTGCATATGAGTAACTTTGTACGTAAAGCTTATCCCCAAATCACGGCAACGACCGGCTTGCCACTGGCTAAATTAACCATAGCGGTGGGCATGGCGCTTGCGCCAGCAAGTCATGCAGCTACTATCGTCGTACACGCCGGTTGCTCAGTGCAAGATGCGATTAATGCGGCTAACACGGATTCGGTTGTTAATTTTTGTGTCGCGGGCAATGGCGCAGATGTCATTGAACTGCCTGCGGCCACATTAGTATTCCCGTCAGTCGTGCCCGGCTTGAATGTGCTAGGTAGCTCTGCTTTACCGGCAATCCAATCAACCATCATGGTCCAAGGGAATGGCGCCACCTTGCAGCCGGGTGTCGGTGCGCCGAACATGCGGCTTTTTACGGTGCTCCAGGGTGGTAATTTAACCCTTAGCAATGTGCAGGTTTCCGGCGGTGAAGCGCTGACCGGAGGTGGCATTTTATGCACACAGGGTTCGCTTACATTGTCGAACTCGCAAATTAGCTCTAATACAGCGACGATCCAGGGTGGCGGAGTCGCAGTGGATCGCTGTCCGCTGACAGTGGATGCTGGTGTGGTGATCGAGGCTAACCACGCAGGCAGTGTAGGCGGCGGGCTGTATGCCGTCAGTACCAGTGTTCACTTGGCCAATTCCAGTTTGACAAATAACGAAGCTGACGTGGAATCGGGAGGAGGTGCTGCGATAAGAGCAAGCACATTGACGATGAATTCAATGACGCTAACTGGCAATTCGGCACCTGTGGCCGGTGGTCTGTTCTTGCAGGAGAATGTCTCCGCCGAAGTTCAAATGTCCAGCTTTTCTCAGAACACCGCTTACGAGTCGGGTGGTGCTATCGGCGTATTGGGCGGCGCAGCCAGCTTTGAGCAAGTACAGGTGTTGAACAATGCCAGCGGTCAGGATGGTGCGGGTTTTGCGCTACGCGGAGCAGAAGTAGTCATCAGAGATAGTCAGCTTACCGGCAACACTGTAAGTTCCGGACGTGGTGGTGCGATTGACATAGAGGATGGGCAAGTGTCACTTACAGCGCTGACGGTGAACAACAATTCCGCCACCTTCGGCGGGGCGCTTAATTCACAGGAAGGTAGTCTGTCGATCGTGATGTCGACATTCTCATCGAATGTGGGTGAATTTGGCGGGGCAATGAATATTAATGCTACCTCCCTTTCTTTGACGAATAGTACCGTGAGTGGTAATAGTGCTGGCAACGTTGGCGGTGGTATGACCCTGTTTAATGAGGCGGCGCCCGTCTCACTCTCGAACAATCAATTTATCGCCAACATTGCCGATGATTTCGGTGGTGCGCTGTTTGTGTCGGCGTCCACCGAGGTGACTTCGAATCAAGATACCTTCAGTAATAATCTGGCCTCGCAAGGTGGTGGGTGGTTTGTTCAAAGCAATGCTTCCGTAACCCTGAGTCAGTCTGCAATTCACGCGAATACCGCTTATTCGACCGGTGGCGGTTTGTTGAGCGAAGCGTCAACAATCAGTATTTCGGGTGCCAGTGTGGCTAATAATTCTGCCACTGCGGCTGCGGGCCTCTCGTTTCGATCTGCGTCTAACGTGAGCTTGCACAATTCAACCATCTCGAGCAACCAGGCTTCGTTTGCGATTGGCGGAATTAATCTGACCAACTCTGATCTTATTTTGGCGCACAGTACGGTGGTGGCGAATCAGGCACCGAGTTATGTCGCCGGTGTATACCAAGGCGGTGCCGTCAATAATCTGACTCTGGTAAATTCGATTGTTGCGCAAAACGATGGCGGAGACTGCAATCAATTGGCAGATACCAGCTATGCTGGAAACTGGATTGGCGATGCAAGTTGTACCGGTGTGGCGAGCGGCGACCCGATGTTGGGGCCGTTGGCGAACAACGGTGGGTTTACTCTCACACATGCCTTGTTGGCTGGTTCTGGCGCTATCGGGATTGCTGATAACATGCTATGCGACTCTTTGGTTGCTAATAAAGACCAGCGAGGCCTCGACCGAGTAGGCAATTGCGATGCCGGTGCCTACGAGTTTGGTGCAACGGATGTGGATTTTTACGTGATCCCGCTACCAGACGGTGGGACCGTGGTGGTTCCGTTGTGAGTGTAGTTTAACTCGTCGCTACTCGTCTTTGGGGGCTGATACCGGTGCGTTGCTGGTATTCCAGCCTGGTGGGTTAGCGCCTTCGACCAGATACCAAGGATCGGGTTCATTGATCCAGCTGGGTTCAGGGACTGGTAAAGTCCAACGTAAGGCGTCCAGTGCTGCTTCGTGATACACCGTCCAATGGTGTTCAGCTTTGCTGCGGTCCACGTATTTCACCTGAAGGTGATCGAAGTCCCTTTGCTTAATGGCGTCCAATACTTCGTCGAGTCCGCGTTGCATGGTGCCCCCTTCGCTGGCCATGGTCAGGTACAGGCGTCGTGGCTTATCCGCATGAGCCTCCAATAACATACTGGCTTGCTTCGCTAAATGGCGGTCGTCGTACCAAAGGCTCGGGCTAATGGCAATATAGTCAGTAAACAGCTCGGGTTGTTGCAACCAGGTCTCCAGGATAAACAAGCCCGCCAGCGATTCACCAATAATGATTCGTTGGCCGTTGGTTCGGTAGGTGCTCTCGATCGATGGAATAACCTGATCAGTGATAAATTGGCGAAACTTTACGGCACCACCGAGCGTGCCGTCCGGTTAGGCGTACCGTGGATCATGATTCGGTGCTGTCAGTTCAAACAGGCGTTGCTCGGTACTAATGCCAACGTAAATCGCCGACTGAAACACAAAGGGGTTCGAATCAGGTAATGTGCCGAGGCCGGCAATATGTTTGAAGTCTTGTTGAACTCCACCGTCAATAATATAGACCACTGGAAACTGAACGGTCTGTTCTTCGTCGTAGTGAGCTGGCAGCGATACGTTGATTTCGTGAGTGGTGCCGAGTTGTCTCGATTCCATGCGCGTGCTGTGACCCAGTGCCACAGTTTGCGCTGCGTTCTGTGCCGCGCTGCAAGGTAGCGCCAGAAAGGTGAGAAATAGAATGATGCCGCTTCGCAAACTGAGGTCCTCCTTGGTGAGCGTGGGTGAAGTCTAAGTTCTGATTTAAGACTTATGCCTTAAATGGTAGGCTTTCGGCAATAGCACCTTTGCCAATGCCTTCAAAAGCCTGCACTGTGAAATGTGCTTTGGGCGACATTTCGTTCAATAGGTCGACCACGTGTTCGGCAATGCATTCAACGGTGGAGTCGAGGTGCATGATGTGTACTCGGTCGCTTGGTAGGCTTAAGCGAAATTTGCCTTGTGGTGCTGTGTAAGCGAACTCCACACGATCATGTTCGTATACGACTACGTCTTCGTTCGACCCAAGGTAGATGTCTTTCCATTGCTTAGCAATGCGTTTTTCCAGTCGTTTGTCTCGGTGTCCGTTTTTCCAAATTCGGATGGTCGAGCGGTGTCCGTGTGCGATGCGCTGACAGTTGCCGTCGTGTTTTTTCAATCCGTGGCTGTAGGTGTAGAAACTGCCACCACCTTTCTCCTTGGAAAGCGAAATGGTCACCGCTTTCACATTATCTGGTAATACGCTGAGGAGTTCGCGTTGCATATGCTCGGCCAACTTTTTGCGCGTGACTTTAGGCATATCCAAAATGCACACCGCACTCGGCGGTGAGCTGTGTTCAAACACTTCACCATCGCTGGTCTTAAAGCTCAGTGTGGTGGTGGCGCCCGACTTAACCCGTAACTGCTCATGTTTTCCCGGCACCAATAGCTTGTGGTCCAGTTCGCTGTCGATAAACAATTTGATGGATTTTTTAACCTTGGCAAAGTCAAATACCATGCTTTGCGCGTCAAGCTCGCCCTGGAGCTCGACATCGACCTGCCAGCTAATGCCGATTAACCCGCGCTTTGGGTCCAGTACAGAGCTGTCGATCACCGTGAGGTTGTTAACAAAAAGGCGTGGCATTTGTGCAATTGGGTCAATAAATTGAGATCAAATTATACTACAATTCGGCCGAATTAATTTACTGGATAGCTTCAATGACTGTTACTCGATTTCCGCCCAGCCCAACTGGTTATCTGCATATTGGTGGTGCGCGCACCGCCTTTTATTCTTGGCTGCATGCTCGCCAGAATAGTGGCCGATTTGTATTACGGATTGAAGACACAGATCTGGAGCGGTCCACTCAGGAGTCGGTGCAGGCGATTTTGGATGGCATGCAATGGCTGGGGCTCGATTACGATGAGGGTCCGTACTACCAGACGCAACGATTTGATCGCTATAAAGAAGTGATCGCAGATCTCTTGGCGAGTGGGCATGCGTATCATTGCGAGTGCAGTAAAGAGCGACTTGATGCGATGCGCGAAGAGCAAAAAGCCAATGGTCTCAAGCCGAAGTACGATGGCCGATGTCGTGAGCTCGGATTATCTGACGCGGAGAATACCGTGGTGCGCTTCAAAAATCCGTTGACCGGTGACGTGGTAATCGAAGATATGGTCAAAGGCAATATCGTGATCTCGAATCACGAGTTGGATGACTTGGTTATTGCGCGTCCAGATGGCGTGCCGACCTATAATCTGACCGTGGTGGTGGATGACATGGACATGGGTATTACGCACGTGATTCGCGGCGATGATCATATTAACAACACGCCGCGTCAGATTAATATTTTGCATGCCCTGGGTGCTGAGTTGCCGAGATACGGTCATGTGCCGATGATTCTCGGTCAGGATGGTGCTCGTTTGTCCAAGCGTCATGGTGCGGTCAGCGTGATGCAGTATCGCGATGAGGGGTATTTGCCCGAGGCCCTATTGAATTATCTGGTTCGACTCGGTTGGTCACACGGTGATCAGGAGTTATTTACCCAGCAGGAGCTGTTGGACTTGTTCCGCATTGAAGACGTAAGCCGCGCACCGTCGGCGTTTAATCCAGAGAAATTGCTCTGGGTGAACCATGAGAAAATCAAGCAGCTGAGCGCTGCAGACCTTTTGCGTAAATCTGCCTGGTATTTTGAGCAGGCTGGTATTGAGGTGGAAGCGACGCCGGAGTCGATAGCGGTGATTGACTTGATTCAAGAGCGCTGCAAAACGCTGCTTGATGTGGTCGCGCAGAGTCGGTGGTATTTCTGCCCGGTCAGTGATTATGATCCGGCTGCAGTGAAAAAATGGGTTAAACCGGGCACCGGTGATATTTTGTCAACCTTGATCGACAAATTGGCTGGTGTATCAGACTGGACGGCCGAGAATATCCAAAACTGTGTGCAGCAGACGGTCGATGCTCATGAGGTTGGATTCGCCAAAGTAGCACAGCCCGTGCGTATTGCTGTTACCGGTGGTACAAATTCGCCATCGATCGATGCAACCCTGGCTATTCTGGGCTACGAGGAAACTTTGAAGCGACTGCGCGCTGGACTGGCAGCCTTCGTCTAGACAAAGATGACAAGCTGATTAAATTGGCTGTAATATGTGCGCCACATGACGAAATATGTGTAATTGACCCGTGACGTTCTGTTTTCGGGCTGTTACACTCGTCAGCCGTTCTTCAGGTTAGAGTGAATGAAATGAGTTTAAGGCTTATTTTTTTGACCTCAAAGAGCGGGTGTGGTTCGCTTTTTTGTCGAGTGGCGGAATCACCAGGGAAATGAAAAGGGTTGGCTTGTCGTGTTAATCCGTTATAGACTTGGTGGCGAGAAGTTCTGCTTAAGACAGAGCGGCAATTACAAGATAAATATGTTTGCAGTGCTATTCGGAATGTCGTTGATTGACGTGATTGTGAATAGGATCAGCAGGCCAGCCTTAGGAGAAGATGTTTGCCTCGCTCGTGCACCGTTGCACGGTTGGTGGGCACAATGCCAATTACGTATGTCGAGCTTTATTGCAAGCCGTTGGAAAATCGCGTCGCTTTGTTGCTGCCGCACCAGTGTTTGTTCTAAGCTGTTGTTGGGAATTGCGTCGACCAAATCGAGGGTCAAGTAGTAGACGTTTAGTAAGATTTGTCGGCTTTGGTAAGACTGCAGAAAGTGTCCCCACACTGTCTTTATATTAAGGCAGTCACTTTGTACGCGTTCTTGATGCCCCACAATCGCCTCCACTTGATCTCGCGAGTTCTCTCATCACCATCCATCTAAATTGTCTAGCTTGTGTTTTACTGTGGGTTGTACAAACACATTAAAGTGTTCTAGCTGGCGGTATGGTGGATTTTTCTGAGGTAATGCTTTTTTAATAAGACGGGTGCGTGAGTAAGACTCAGCGCGTGTAAGTTAATAAAAGTCCAAAAATTTCAATTTTAAGTTCTTGGTATGTCTCCGCCTGACTCGGTGGAGGAAATCAAGCGGCTTTAAAATTTAAACGAGTCGACTTAACGGTCGGCAACTATTGAATCTAGCTAACTAGAGTTCATTAAAAGAGGTTAAATCTAAAATGAAAAAATCTGTGTTGAATTGGATCGGTCAGGCGGTGGCAGTGGTTGCCATCGGTGCGGCCGCTGCTACCACGGCTGTGGCGCAGTCATCTGGAGGCTTGTCAGTCGACCAAGAGTTCGCGCGCGAACTGAAGTTGGTTGAGAGCTTGAAAGTGTACAACGATCAATTACAAGAGCAGTTGCAAGCACAAACCGTCGCTAAGCGTGAAATTCTTCAGTCTATCGACAAAGCAAAGGACCTTGATCCTCAAATGGCGCCAGTGTTGAGCAAAATGCTTGCAGCGCTGGAAGCTTTTGTTAAAGCAGATTTGCCTTTCCACAAAGAAGAGCGTTTGAAAAGTATTATTGCGCTGAAAGACCTAATGACTAACCCTGAAGCGACTACCTCTAGCCGCTATCGCAGCATTATGGATATCTATAATGTTGAGTTGGAATACGGCACAACATCAGAGGCTTACAAAGCGACCCAACCATTCGGTGGCAATGAAATCGAAGTGGATATGCTGCGTATTGGCCGCCTGGCGCTGTACTACCAGACAACAGATCAAAAGAATTCCGGCATGTGGGATGCGGTTAATAAAGAATGGAAGCCGCTACCTGCCAGTGCCAACCGAGACATCCGCAAAGCCATCAAGGTGGCTGCTAAAACAACAGCTCCAGAGTTGTTGAGTCTACCTATTTCTGCTCCGGAGGGCGCGTAACATGAAGCACTTAATTACAGCTGTCGCCGTGGCGGCATCGGTTGCGCTAGCACCGGTACAGGCTCAAACCGTTGACCAGATCCTAAATCAGGTTAAGAGCGGTAGTCTGCAGAAAAGTAAGGCGGCTGAAGATTTGGAAGCACGCTTCCGCTCAGCGGGTGCAGGTAAAGCGGCGATTGTTGCTAACTTGCGGGCCCAACGTGAAACATTGGACGCGCGCAGCAATCAATTGGAAGCGCAGTATGCTGCCAATAACGAAGAGCTTGATCAAATCCGCACTGCACGTGAAACTGCGCTGGGCGACCTGAAAGATCTATTCGGTGCCGTTCAGCAAGTTGTTGGTGAAACTGAAGCTCGTTTCGACACCTCAATTATTTCTGCGCAGTTCCCAGATCGTGGCGCTAACTTCGACGATATTTCTAAGAAAGTGTCGAATCAGGCGAATGACCTGGTGACAGCGGCTGAAATCGAGTCTGTCTGGCGTGAACTGTTCAATGAGCTCGTTCAGCAAGGTAAAGTTGCTAAGTTTAATGCATCTGTCGCAACTGCTTCTGGTGCGCGTGAGCAACAAGAAGTCGTTCGTGTTGGTGTTTTCAACTTGGTTGGTGACGGCAAGTTCCTGACTTACGGTAAAGGTGGTGTTGCTGAGCTTCCACGCCAGCCAGACGGTCGTTACCTGAGTCAAGCAAGTGACTTATACAGCGCCAGCGGTTCATCGGTTGATTTTGCTCTTGATCCAACGCAAGGTCGTTTGTTAGATGCGGCAGTTGAGAGCCCAAGCCTACGTGAGCGTATCGATCAAGGTGGTACGGTAGGTTATATCATTCTGGGTGTGGGTTTGTTCGCAGCACTGATTGCGATTTACAAAATCCTAACTTTGTTTGGTGTTGCCGCTGCGGTTAACAAACAAGCTAAAAACCCAGACTCTCCTTCAGACAAAAACCCATTGGGTCGTGTGTTGAAAGCGGTTAAAGATAACCCAAGCAACGACACGGAAGCGATGGAGTTGCGTTTATCTGAAGCAATTATGAAAGAAACGCCAAAGTTGACCTCATGGTTGATGTTCCTGAAGATCGTTTCCGTGGTTGCACCATTAGCCGGTCTGTTGGGTACAGTACTGGGTATGATTGAAACGTTCCAATCGATCACATTGTTCGGTGCAGGCGATCCAAAACTGATGGCTGGCGGTATTTCACAAGCTCTGGTTACCACAGTTTGTGGTCTGGTCGTCGCGATTCCGATCGTACTTCTTCACACTGCAGCGGCATCTAAAGCCAAGCGTGTTGAGGAAATCCTTGAAGAGCAGTCAGCTGGTATGGTTGCTCGTCAGATCGAAAGTTAAGCGTTTTCGATCTCGATTTTGTCTTGCCGGTTGCAATTCCGAAACTGCTACCGGCAGGGCTAACAAACTCGAGATCGTCAGTACAAACAGAGGTTTCTCAAGATGCCAGAGTTTATTTTAGTCACATTTGAGTACATTCGAGATTTTATGGAGCTGGGTGGTCCGGTTCTGTATTTGATCGCGGGTTTACTCATTATCATGTGGTTCATGATTATTGAACGCATCTTCTATATTTCGGGCCCGCATCGCGACGCAGTGAAAGCTGCGATTGACGAGTGGGAATCTCGAAAAGAGCGTAAATCATGGGCTGCGCATCAAGTGCGTGAGGAATTGGTTTCCCGTGTTGGTAGCAAACTGCGTGAGAATCTGTCGATGATTCAAGCCTGTGTTGCACTCGCCCCATTATTTGGGCTGCTGGGCACCGTAACCGGCATGATCGAAGTTTTCCAGGTTATGGCGATTAACGGCACCAGTAACGCTCGCGCGATGGCTGGTGGTGTATCCCGCGCAACGGTACCAACGATGGCCGGAATGGTCGCCGCACTGTCGGGCTTGTTTTTAAGTTTTTGGCTACAGCGTAAAGCTGATCAAGAACGTGAAAAGCTAAACGAAAAACTTACGCTTGATCACTAAAGCAGGTTCAAGAGCCAAGAATTTATACCCTATAAACTGGGAGAAAAGTAAATGAGACGAGGAATAAGAAACAGACAGGAAGAAGATGCCAAGATCGACATTACGCCGATGTTGGACGTCGTTTTCATCATGCTGATTTTCTTCATCGTGACAGCAAGCTTTATTAAGCAAAGTGGTGCCACAATCACTAAGCCGGAAGCTGTGAATGCGGTTAAGCATCCAAAAGCATCCATCCTATTGGCTATCGATGAAAATAACGATATCTGGTTGGATAAGCGGGTTATTGATCCACGCGCAATTAAAGCCAATATTGCGCGTATGCGTGCAGAGACGCCAGATGGTGAAGTTATCGTGCAAGCGGACATTGAGTCCAATGCTGAGACTTTGATGAAAGTGGTTGACGCGCTGAAAGAGGCGGGGATTCCATTACCAACCGTCTCGACCAAATCGGAGTAGTAACCATGCTTAGATCTATACCATCATTTTTGATCGCCGTACTCGTGACGCTTGGTTTGATTATCGGTATGTATGCGCTCATCAAAATGGATGAGCCGTCGCTGGACGAAGCCTCTGAAGTCAAACTGCCGGATTTTAAATACAATCCGCAGGATGAATCAGTGGAGACCATTACTGCCAAACCGAAGCGCCCTGACGAAGTACAGGAGCAACCTGATACGCCCGACGTCAAAATCGTGGCAGATCGTATTGATATTAACTCTGAGTTCGCCTTCGGTGCAGTCAAAGTTGGTATCAATCGTGATTTAAAAGGGTTTAACTCCAACGATGGCGAATACCTACCAATCTTCCGTCCACCACCAGTCTACCCTCGACGCGCGGCTGAGCGCGGCTTGTGTGGCTCTGTTGATCTGCGTTTCACTGTAACCTCAAGTGGTACAGTGCGCGATCCGGAAGTAATTGCCAGTACCTCATCTATGTTTGAGAGTGCGGCAAAAAAAGCAGCGCTTAAATATAAATACAAACCACGTCAAGTCGGCGGCAAACCAGTCGATGTACCAGGTGTCGAAATCCGAGTGAAATTTGAAATGGAAGGTGGTTGTTAAGGTCCTACGACCTGACAATCATCGCCCAGCGAGGTGAAACTATGAAAGCTATTGAAAAACTCAAGCCGATCGTGAAAAGCGCGGTATCTGCGACCTTTATGGTGTCGTTGATCGTTGCGGCTGAAGCCTCCTTCTTTGGAGTGCAAACCGCGGTAGCGCAAGAAGGAGAGAGCTCACAACGACAAACCAAGCGTGTTGAGTCAATCCGTCAGAAAAACGTCAAAGCGTTCGAGAAGATCCAGTTGGCTTTCGAAGAGAAAAAAATCTCCGAAGCAAAACAACTGCTGGATAAGCTCGCAGCTGAGCCAGACCTGAATAACATCGAAAAAGCATATGTGGCTAACTACCGTGGCAACATCTGTTTTGAGCAGGACAATCTGAACTGTGCATTGAGAGAATTTAAAAAGGTTATCGCCACACGCGACGGTATTCCGGACGGATTCTACAATCAGATGTTGTACGTAATCGCACAGGTACTGTTCTCACAAGAGAACTACCGTGAAGCGCTGAGCTACGCTGAGCGCTGGTTCAAGACTCAGCAAGATCCAACGGCCGATGCTTACATGTTGGTTGGTCAGGCCCACTACATGCTGAAGAACTACGATGCCGCATTGCCAAATGTGCAAAAAGGTATTTCTAAGTACGAAGCGGTCGGCAGTGTACCAAAAGAGGGATGGTTGCAATTGTTGAGTCAGATCTATCGTCAGAAGAATGACTACAAGAAAATGATGCCGGTCCTAAAGCAGCTTGTTCAATACTATCCGAAGAAAAGCTATCTGCTCTCTATGGCTAGTGTTTACAACGAATTGGATGATCAGGCGCGTATGACGGCTATGTATCAAGCCATGTACGACCAAAACCTGCTGAGTTCAGAGTCTGAAATTGTTGCTTTGGCGCAGTTAAATATGAGTCAAGACAACCCATATTCTGCTGCTCAGATCATGGAAAAAGGGATTAGCAGCGGTACCTTGAAGAACAATCTAAAAAATAACCGTATCTATGCCCAGTCTTTGTTCGCAGCGCGTGAATATGAAAAAGCGATTGCGCCACTGGAAAAAGCAGCCAGTCTGTCAAAAGACGGTAAGTTGTATAACCAATTGGGCGTGTCACTGATTCAATTGAATCGCTGGCGTGAAGCGGAAAGCGCACTCAAGAAAGCCATCAATAAAGGTGGATTACAGAATACGGGTGCGGCGTTTATCAGTTTAGGTCTTACGCAGTTTGAGCAGAAGCAGTTCAAAGAAGCTGAAGCAACGTTCCAGCGTGCGACCAACTATGAGCAGGTTTCAAAAGATGCGCGTAACTGGATTGCTTATGTGAAAGCTGAAGTGGTTCGAATTCGTGAGTTGGAAGCACCAATTCAAGAAATTGATACCAGCGTAGAACCAGTAACTTAAGACGTCATGGTCGCTTGCTCAAAATGAACAAGCGACCGATCTAATAATTAAAACCAACAATAGTTTGGTCTCATTAAGAGGTTTGATATGGGTACAGTAGTACTGAAATCAGTGATAAACCGAAGTGTCGTCGGGTTGGCGCTTGTGCTTACCGCAGCGATGCCGATCACTGCCCAGGCAGATAAAACCGATGATATTTTAAATAGTGGTTTAAGCCGCCAGCGAGCTGGTGCCGAATCCCAAAAACGAATTGATGCGATTTCTGAGCAGACAGAGAAAACGGTTGCTCAATACCATCAACAACGTAAAAACGTCGAAGTTTTAAAGAAGTTTAACGACCGTATGCGTCGTACTCTGGACGCTCAAGTAGTTGCCATGCAAAAACTAGAGCGCTCAATTGAGGATGCCTCTCAAATCGAACGTCAGATTGTGCCACTCATGCTGAGCATGATTGACGGCCTTGAGCGTTTTATCGATGCGGACATTCCTTTTAAGCTTAATGAGCGACGTGAACGTGTTAAGCGTATTAAAAGTTACCTGACTAACGCCAATATCTCGGCTGCAGAGCGTTTCCGTCAAGTTCTTGAAGCGTATTCAACTGAGAGTGCGTACGGTAATTCAATTGACGTCTTTGCTGAGGAGTTGGACTTGGCGAGTGGTAAGCTTGCGGTCAATATTCTGCAGGTTGGGCGTTCAGGTCTTTACTACCTGACGACTGACGGTCAACAAGCAGGCTATTGGGATGTCAATGACAAGCAGTGGAAACAGCTTGATTCGTCGCACAATGCCGGTATAGCAGATGCGATCCGAATGACACAGGGTAAAGAAGTCAAAGACTTGATGGTGTTACCAACTCGTGCGCCGGAGGCGATCTAACATGACGATTATCCATAAGATCAATGCCATTAAATCCGTTGGAAATGATGCATCAATGAATAAAAGAATTATCAAGCCATTAGCCTTGTTCAGTGTCGTGTTGGGTATGTTGTTCAGCGGCATGCCAACTTACGCTCAAGAGAGCAATGCGAACCGTGCGTTGAATATTGATCGTATCTTAAGCGCTACACGCACGGCGGCAAGTCGTGAGCGTACTGCTAACACTGCACGTGAGAATCAGTTCAAAGCCGAACGCAGTCAGCAGCAGGGTCGCTTAAACGCTATGCGCAACGAGCGTGTGCGTCAGGAGCGGATAGGTGATGATTTAGACCGCCAGTTCAAAGAAAACGAAGTTAAGATCGAAGAACTACAAACTGAATTAGCCCGAGAGTTGGGTGATCTGAAACAGTTGTTTGGCGTTATTCAGTTGTCAGCTTCTGAAGCGCAGGAGTCTTACAAAACATCCTTGATCAGTGCACAGTACCCAGATCGTGCCGAGAATCTGCGTCAAATGGTTGCGAAGATGGCAAGTTTGACCGACCTTGTATCGATTCAAGAGATTGAAGACCTGTGGTATCAATTACAGAACGAGATGACTGAGCAAGGTAAAATTGTTCAATACAATGCGCCGGTTAAGCACGTCGTTGGTTATGAGGTTGATGAAGAAGGCAACCGAGTTAAAAACGACGAAGGCCGAGATATTCCAATCTATGAAGAGCGTGAAATGCAGGTTACTCGAGTCGGTGTATTTAACGCCGTCGCTGGAGACGATATTCTGCAATACGCTGATGGACTCGGGTTTGTAGCGCTCGAACGTAAGATGCCGGGTGACTTTACTAGTTACTCTCAGAGCCTGCAAAGCGCCAATGGCGGAGTAACGCCATTCAAGCTTGACCCAACTAAAGGTGCACTGTTAGCTGCGTTAGTTCAGAAGCCTACGCTGACTGAAAAAGTTGATGAAGGCGGTATCATTGGTTACATCATCATCGCGCTGGGCGTTCTAGCGTTGATTATTGCTGCGTTGCGAATTCTGGTGTTGATGGGTGTTGAAGGGCGTGTCCGTAAACAGGCTCGCAACCTCAAAAAGCCATCACTCGGCAATCCGTTGGGCCGTGTATTGAAAGTGTACCAAGACAATCCAGATACTGACCCAGAGACGATGGAGTTGAAATTGGGTGAAGCAATGCTCAAAGAGTCTCCAAAGCTCAATGCATGGATTATGTTTGTCAAGATCATTGCCGTGGTTGCACCATTGCTTGGTCTGCTAGGTACGGTTACCGGTATGATTCAAACCTTCCAGGCGATTACACTCTACGGCGCGGGCGATCCGCAGACCATGGCTGGTGGTATCTCGCAAGCACTGGTCACCACCGTTTTAGGTCTGGTTGTTGCAATCCCAACCGTGTTCGCACATTGGTTGGCGTCTACTCGAGCTAAGCGCGTAGAAGACATTCTAGAAGAGCATGCGGCTGGCTTGATTGCTGCGCAGTATGAAGGTCAACGTTAAGCGTTACAGAGGAAATTACTATGAAACGTCTAGGTAAAGCTAATAACGAAGAAGAAACCGATATCGACATCACGCCCATGTTGGACGTGGTGTTCATCATGTTGATCTTCTTTATCGTCACCGCCAGTTTTGTCAAAGAGTCTGGTCTGGATCTTAATAAGCCGCCTCAAACAAATGAGCCGCCTGATCCAACCGCGCCAAAACCAATCGTAGTTGAAATCAACAAACTTAATGAGATTACGATTGAGCGAAATGTGGTGGATTATCGCGCTATCAAATCGACAGTTACACGATTAAAGGCAGAGCGCCCTGAGTCAAATGTGGTTGTCCGAGTTGATCCGAAAGCGCAAACCAAGACCATCATCCAAGCGGTTGACGGCATCAAGTCTGCAAACGTTGATTTGCCGACGATTTCGATGATGGAAGGCAGTTAAGCCACCAGTAATCACGGATCTACCGTTCGTAAAAAAAGCACGCATTGCGTGCTTTTTTTACGCCTGCGTTTTACTCTGTGTCAATTAAATGCGGTGTGTGCTGTAGAATCAGTAAAAAGTAACAAGTGAGGAACTTAGGATGTTGAGAGTAGCGATTAATGGCTTTGGGCGTATTGGCCGAAACGTGGTGCGCGCGCTGTATGAGCGTGGCCTGACGGAGCAAATAAAGGTTGTAGCCATTAATGATCTAGCGCCGATTGAGTCGAACGCACACTTGTTGCAATTCGATACGACGCATGGGCGCTTTAATCATCAGATCGAGTTTGACGAAAAGGCTTTAATGATTGACGGCACTAAAGTGTTGGCTTATTCACAACGTGACCCTGGACAGCTGCCATGGAAGGATTTAGAGATCGACATTGTGTTTGAATGCACGGGCATCTTTAAAACTAAGGAGTTAGCCGGCAAACATTTGATCGCAGGCGCCAAGAAAGTACTGGTTTCAGCACCCGGTAAGGGGCTTGATGTTACTGTGGTATACGGCGTGAACGAGAGCATACTCAAAGCGAGCGATAAGTTGGTCTCAAATGCTTCATGCACCACGAATTGCTTGGCGCAAATCGCCAAAGCCATGCAGGACACCATTGGTATTCGCGAAGGTTTGGCGAACACAGTGCATGCATATACTAATACGCAAAATTTAATCGATTCGTATCACAAAGATAAGCGCCGTGGTCGTGCTGCTAACTACTCGATGATCCCGACTAGTACTGGTTCTGCGAAGGCAATCGGCGCGGTTATCCCTGAGTTAGACGGTAAGTTAGACGCAGTCGCAATTCGCGTTCCAACTATCAACGTTTCATTACTCGACTTCACCTTTGTGCCGGAGAAATCAGCGGATATTGCAACGATCAACCAGATATTCAAAGACTATGCGGTAGGACGCGAGAACGTGTTTGAAATCAGTGAAGCACCTTTGGTCTCTGTCGATTTTAATCACAACCGGTGTTCCTGCGTGGTCGATATTGAACAAACTCGAATCATCGGAAATTTAATTAAAGTGCAGGCGTGGTATGACAACGAGTGGGGATTCTCAAATCGAATGTTGGATACCGCTGTAAGTATGCAGCAGGCTAAATAAGTCAGTTAAACCGAGCTTGCTTTCTTTCTCCAAGGATGGAGATGCAATACAATCTCGTTCGCTCCCTTTAAACCTCGCAATTCGTTTAGGCGAACTGCGCTCATCACAGTCTCAAGGATTTGGTATGTCCAGCACTTCTATTGCTCCAGCTATTAAACAAACTCTAAGTGAACACGCGAAACAAGATCTCGTCAAAGGGATCAAATGTAAGTTCGAGTCAGATCACGACCGTGTTGCACACACGTCGTATGACATCGCTGATATCCATTTTGATTTCAGTAAAACACATATCGATCAAAGCATGCTTGAAGTTTATGCGGATTACGCGGCAAAAATAGAATTCCAAACGAAGCGCCATGCTTTATTTGCCGGGGAACGAGTTAATGTCACTGAGGGGCGTTCGGTATTGCACACGCTGTTACGAGACCCCGGTAATCAGGGCATCGAAATGGTACGTCCGGAGACGCTGACTCAAGCACAGGCAGCACGGGCCGCATTGCTCAATCAGTATCAGGATATCCAAGCACAGTTGGCAGAACGTGCTACACCTATTCGCAATATTATTCACGTTGGCATTGGCGGCTCAGCACTTGGACCACAGTTGATCTCAGAAGCTTTGAGTGGCGTTAATCCAGACATCAAGATTCATTTTATTAGCAATATTGATGGACATCAGTTGGTTGATGCGCTTGATAGGTGTGATGTTGAAAGCACGTTGGTGATCGGCGTATCGAAGACATTCACTACCGCGGAAACCTTACAGAACATTGATTCAGTTTCTGATTGGTTTAGAGCGCAAGGCGTTACACAGCCTTTGGCCAACTTTTATGCGGTCACCGCTTATCCTGATAATGCGGTTAAATACGGCATACCGCAGTCTAATATCGTGTCGTTCCCAGAATGGGTCGGCGGACGCTATTCGGTATGGTCTTCGGTATCACTGTCTGCCGCATTAGTTTTCGGCATTGAAAAGTTTGAAGAGTTTCTAGCGGGCGCAGCAGAGATGGACCGTCATTTCTATCAAACTGAGCCGGTCGACAATGTCTGCTTTATCGCCGCGGCGTTGGATCACTACTACACGAATTTTATGCATGCAAAGTCGCGTGCCATCTTTGCGTACGATCACCGCTTACGTTCGTTGGTTGATTATTTGCAGCAACTCGAAACAGAAAGCAATGGTAAGGACCGCCAGGTCGATGGTAGCCCGGTTGATCAGCAAACTTCGGCGGTTATCTGGGGCGGTGTTGGAACCGACGTGCAACACTCGGTATTTCAGATGTTGCACCAGGGTACGTCACTAATACCTTCTGAGTTTATTCTGGTCGCTAAAGCCGATCACGAGCTCGATTCGCATCATCAGGAATTGTTGGCCAATGGGGTAGCGCAAACGGCAGCTTTATTAGCAGGTCAGGACCTGGATAAGATCAACGAATTGCATGGTGAAGAGCAGCTTTCAGATTTAACGAAGCAAGCAAAGATATTTTCTGGGGAGCGTCCATCAACCACCATGTTGCTGTCTCAGCTAACACCGCGGACCTTAGGTGCACTTCTGGCGTTCTATGAACATCGTACGTTTTGCGGTGGTGTGCTGGTCAACATCAATTCGTATGATCAAATGGGTGTTGAATTAGGCAAGCGTTTGGCAAAGCAAGTTAATCCGATGCTCGATCCTTCGACACCGGCGTCAGAGGTACAAAAAAACGTGGAGGGTTTTGACGCCTCCACGTTGGATTTGATTGCCCGAATTCGTCAGGCTTAGTGCTGTCAGTATTGAGTCCACGTAGTAACGTGGACTCAATATGGTTCCTGATTATTAGTTCAGACGGAACTGCACTTTGGTGGTGATCTGCGTGCTGCGTACTGGCAAACCAGTGGTTTGATTGCGCGCAGGTGAGAAGCGCCACTTTTCAACCGATTTTACCGCTGCAGAATCGAAAGTGCTGCCTGGCTCAGACGCTTTGATCGTAATGTCTTCTGGTACACCATCTGTGTTCACGTAAAACGCTACCTGTACCCAGCCTTCTTGGCCGTTTTTAAGGGCGCGGCTTGGATAGCGTGGTGGTGCACGACTGATGACTTTAGCGGGTACGATTTTCGGAGCTTCAGGCTTTTTCTCGACCACAGGTGCCGGTGCTTGCTTTTCGCTTTCCGCAGCTGCCTTGGCGATTTCTTCCTGTTTAGCTTGAACTCGCTTGGTCAGATCGGCAAGGCCTTGACGGTCAACGTTCAAACGTTTGACCAGTGCGGAGAGCTTCGCGGTTTCTTCAAGGTCATCAGCAGCAAACTTCTCATTTGCCATTTTCAACAATTTGGCGCTGAGTTCTTTTACGCGAGGTTCAGAGTTCGCCTTACTAATTTTGTTGCCTTTCAAACCATCAGATACCAGTTGATAAGCATTGCCCTTGGCTGGTGGAATCAGATTGTCTTTAGCCAATGCATCATCGATTTTGGCAATCAAAGCCTGCTCGGCTTTCAGAGCTTCTGCAGCTGATTTGGAGCCTTCGACATCGCTGTCGAGACGCTCTA
>JAUHZM010000156.1 GCA_030426005.1 Gammaproteobacteria bacterium | reverse complement strand
AACAGCGGCTGTTTCAGCAATCTCGTCTTCCGAACCACTGGCACGCACTTGCTTAACATGTGCGGTGATAGCTTGGCCCAGATTGTCACTGAGTTTATCGTTTTCGATATTCAGTGGATCAATTTTGCGCAGTGCTTCAATGGTTTCCAGTGCCTCGTCAAACTTTGCGTCCGCCACCAGATTTTGGTAGTTGGTACGTAGTGCTTCAGCGACAGTCTTTCGGCCTTCGTACGCAGTTGCGTCGTAAGGGTCGATTTCCAGTACGCGGTCGTAATATTCCAGCGCGTTGTCACCTTTCGGAGAGACGTATCGACCCTCTAATAATGCCGTTGCGGCCTGTTGGTTCAGTTCGTTTGTGATCGATACTGTGTCGGCCTGAATGTCCTCAATCACCTGCGGTGCTTCGGTCGCTGTGTCGATGACCAGGGTTTCCTCTTCTTCACCACCACCGCCAAAGATCAGGAAGCCAACCACGGCCAATGCTAATACACCAACTGCAGCGTAGATTGCGGGGTTTGTTTTCCGTTCCTCAGCTAATGAATCGACACTTGCGCGATTCTCAGCTGGGCCAACCATCATGATGTCTTCACCAGCGGCTTGTTTCTCAACTAATTCACCGTGCAACGCGTGCGCTGATTTAAATGCCAAGAAGATTTGATTTGGGCTAACCGGCTTATTAAAAGCGCGATACACCAGCGGTTGAATATTCGATTTTAGAATATCGTTGAGCTGCTCTTTTTCACCAACCAGCATAAGTACCTGGGTTGGGTCATTCTGCTTGAGCTTAATGGCCTGATCGATCGCATCGCCGATTTTGTCGCCCGCGCTGTCGATATCGAAAATGACGATGGCGTTATTTTCAAACAATTGTGGCTCGCTCAGGGCCGCTTGGACCGATTCACGTGCATTAAATGTTTGATCGCTTGTATTGCCACCTACGATGGCTTCGACAACGGCTGTGTCCGCTGAAATAACGAGTACTGATTGTTTGGGGGTGTCTTCTGACATACAGCCTCCTACGGTTACCCTATTAGTTTTTCAATATTTGTTGTTGTTTTCATTAAGCAAATTGCCTGCATCATAATAGCACTAAGTTACCTAATTGCCATGCTGTCAAACAATGTCGCGCAAGATAATCAACATTTTTTCGACAAATTTATCGAAATTTTAATTTTTGTTGGCCAGAGCGTTTGCTTTGGCCAGATTTAGCTTCTTTTGATAGCGACTTTGCACGATGTCGCTGATCACAAGAACGAACAACACAAAGTAGAACGTGGTTTTCGTCATTTGTGTAACTTCATTGCCAAATAGCTTCATATGCGCCAAATGTCCGCCTTCCGACAACAGCATGATTCCGACCAGGAATAGGATGAATAAACCTAGAACTTCATACATGCGATTCATGGTTAAAAACTCGGAGACGGTATCGGCTAAAACAATCATTAAGATACCGCCGATTAAGATTGCAGTAGCCATGATTGGGAACACCTTGGTGATTGCCATGGCGCTCAAGATTGAATCAAATGAGAACACTACGTTCATGGAGACAATCCAAAACACCACAAACCAAACGGATTTACTACCACGCGATTGGTTGTCCATTTCTTCCAGTGTCATCATATGCAGGATTTCCTTCATCGCTGTATAAAGAATGAATACGCCACCAAACAGCACTATGATTGCGTGCAGGTTGAACGTTGCTGTGATGACGCCATCCCAATTGATGGCAAATAGTTGGTTCTGGAATGCCTCGATAACGTTGAGTAGTAAAAACAGTAGTATGATGCGCAGCGCCACCGCGATGGCGATTCCCCAAAAGCGAACAGCGCGTTGATTCTCCAGCGGCGCACGTTTACTTTCCAGCGAAATGTAGAGCAGGTTGTCAAACCCAAGCACGGCTTGCAGCATGACAAGTAGCAGTAGGTCGACTAAGTTCCCCAGTGTAAAGAGTTCGGCCATAGTGTTAGTTCCGATGATTATTAGTTATTAGTTAGGTAGCACGCGTAGTAGACTGAGTGGCATAAACAGCCCCAAAGTCGTGTCTCACGTGATGAGCAATTCGTCGTTGATTGATACGGGTGTATACGCGTAAGCCTCGGCAAATCAGGGTTGTTCGGTAGGTGATTTGCCGAATATTCCTTATTAAACAACAATTAAACGACTTTTTTAATGGCCTTTAGGCCAATTTCCACTGTAGTTCTTGACCTGCGTAGAAAGGCACAATTTGTCCACCTTGTGGTAAATCGATCATTTCTGGCACGGTCCACGGCTCATTGCGCAAGGTGATGGTGTCTTTATTGCGTGCGACTCCATAGTAATCTGCACCATAATGCGCAGCAAAACCTTCTAGTTTGTCCAGTGCGCCGAGGTCATCAAAAATCTGCGCGTAGAGCTCAATGGCACTCCACGCACTGTAACAACCCGCACAACCGCAGGCATTTTCTTTGGTATGTTTTGCGTGTGGGGCTGAATCCGTGCCGAGAAAGAACTTGTTCGAGCCAGAGGCCACTACGTCGCGCAGACGTTGTTGATGGGTATTTCGTTTCAGTACCGGCAAGCAGTAGTTGTGTGGTCGAATCCCGCCAACCAATAAATCGTTACGGTTGTACATCAGGTGTTGCGGCGTGATGGTGGCCGCCATGGTGTCGCTGGCATCCAATACAAAGTCTGCTGCATCGGCGGTGGTGATGTGTTCGAATACAATTTTTAACTCCGGGAAACGCTGGTGAATCTGTCTTAGGTGTGTGTCGATAAACGCTTTTTCGCGGTCAAAAATATCGATATGCGCATCCGTCACCTCACCATGGATTAGCAGCAGCATCCCCTGTTCGCTCATGGTTTCGAAGACCGGGTAGAGTGCCTCAATCCCTTTCACTGCAGCGTCGGAATTAGTCGTCGCGCCAGCGGGATACAATTTAGCGGCTGGAATCCCCGCTTGTTTAGCCTCAATTATGTCTTCTGCACTGGTTTGGTTGGTTAGGTAGAGTGTCATCAAAGGTGTAAACGGACTGCCTTTGGGCGTAGCTTGTTGAATCCGTTGTCGGTAAGCCAACGCTTGTTCGGCATTGACCACAGGGGGCACCAGATTTGGCATCACGATTGCGCGACCGAAGCAGCGGGCCGTCGCGGGCACGGTTTCAAGCAGGAATTGGTCGTCACGAAAGTGCAGGTGCCAATCATCAGGGCGGGTCAGGGTAATTTGATTCATAGTGTCTGACTGAGTGCGCGCAATCGCCCTTGAACGCGCGGGGGCTTATTGCGGTTTAATGGTTTCGTTTTCTGTTGGTTTCGATACAATACACCGCTGGCTTTGCTGCATTGATGGAATACAACCATTGCCAAGGTGCCGTGCGCCGAGCTGCGCGAATTCGAGTGCAATTCCGGCTGATTGGCAAAGCATGAAACGGTTCAAACAGTAACAAACCGTAATACAGACTGAATTCGATTGGTCTGGACGTAAACTAACACCAGAGCGGAATAGCTCTCTACAGAATATAGCGACCCGAGCGACATGTCGATACAAATTACCTTCCCGGATGGGGCTGTTAAACAATTTGATGGGCCAGTGACTGGACTTACCATCGCCGATGACATCAGCAGTGGCTTGCGCCGCAATGCGGTGGCAATTGAAGTGAACGGTGAAATGTGGGATCTGACCCGCGACATCGACACAGACGCAACAGTATCGATTATCACGCGCGACTCAGAAGAGGGTTTGGAGGTGCTGCGTCACGACGCGGCACACGTGATGGCCGAGGCGGTCAAAGAGCTGTATCCAGAAACACAGGTCACCATTGGGCCATCTATTGAGAATGGTTTTTATTATGACTTTGCGCGGGAAGAGGCTTTTACCCCAGATGATTTGGAAGCAATCGAAGCGCGTATGCGCGAGATCGTGAAGCGCAATGAAACCATTGAGCGCGAAGTCTGGGATCGAGACGAAGCAATCGCCTACTTCAAGCGACTGGGCGAAATCTACAAAGCTGAAATCATCGCTGATCTGCCAGCGGACGAAACCATTACCGTGTATCGCCAGGGTGATTTCTTGGATTTATGCCGCGGGCCGCACTTGCCTTCAACTGGCATTCTACGCGACGGTTTCAAGCTGACTAAACTCGCTGGTGCGTACTGGCGTGGTGATTCGAATAACGCGCAGTTGCAACGCATTTACGGTACTGCCTGGTCAGACAAAAAAGCACTCAAAGCGTATTTGCGTCGGATGGAAGAAGCGGAGAAGCGTGATCACCGTAAGCTGGGTAAGGCGATGGATTTGTTCCATTTGCAAGACGAAGCACCGGGCAGCGTGTTTTGGCACCCTAAGGGCTGGGCGGTATATCAGGCTGTACAACAGTATATGGCCGCCAAACAATACGAACACGGTTACCAGGAGATTAAAACGCCGCAAGTGGTGGATATTTCTCTCTGGGAGAAATCCGGTCACGCATCTAAATTTGGCGATGACATGTTCACGCTCACCAATGATGACCGAATGTACGCTATCAAGCCGATGAACTGTCCGTGCCACGTGCAGGTGTTCAACCAGGGCTTGAAGAGCTACCGTGATTTGCCGTTGCGTTTGGCAGAGTTTGGTTCTTGCCATCGCAATGAAATGTCGGGATCACTGCACGGCATTATGCGGGTACGTAGTTTTGTGCAAGACGATGCACACATCTTCTGTACCGAAGAGCAGATTCAATCCGAGGTAAAGTCGTTTATCGATTTTCTGCATGAAGTGTATGCAGACTTCGGTTTTGATGAAGTTATATACAAGTTGTCGACTCGCCCCGAGCAGCGGGTTGGTTCGGATGAAGTGTGGGATCGCGCTGAACAGGCGCTCGAGCAGGCACTGAATGACAACGGTATTGAGTGGGAATTGCAGCCTGGTGAAGGTGCGTTCTATGGTCCGAAAATTGAGTTTTCGTTGAAAGACTGTATTGGCCGAGTTTGGCAATGCGGCACTATGCAAGTTGACTTCTCAATGCCTGAGCGGCTTGAGGCTGAATATGTGGCTGAAGACGGCTCCAAGAGGGTGCCAGTGATGCTGCACCGAGCCATTTTGGGTTCGATCGAACGATTCCTTGGTATCTTGATTGAACAGCACGCTGGCGCGTTGCCAGCATGGTTGGCACCGCAACAAGTGATGGTGGCGACCATCGTGACGGATGCGAATGATTACGCCGTCGAGGTGGCCAAAGCGTTACGTAGCGCAGGTTTGCGTGCCGAAGTGGATTTACGTAATGAAAAAATTGGCTACAAAGTACGTGAGCACAGCTTGCAAAAGATTCCGGCGATCCTATGTATAGGCAAGCGGGAAGCCGAGGAAGGTACCGTTGCTGTGCGGCGTTTTGGCAGCAAAGCACAAACCGTGATGCCACTTGAGGATTTTATTGAACAGTTTTGTACTGAAGTGGATGAGAAACAACTGTTCGATGCGCAGGCTGATTAGCCGCACGAAAAATAACCCTATAGGAGAAACTAAGTAATGAGCTTAATGAAACGAATCGCCACCACTGCTGGTGTGTCGACCCTGGTTGTCAGCGCCAGTATGGCCATGGCGACCTCTGCAATGGCAGAAGAAAGTAAATGGACCACTAAAAACAAAGTTGACCTCACCACAGAGGAAGCGAAACTGGGTTACACCTTTGGTATGCAAATTGGTGCCAATCTGGTTGGGCAAGGGATCGACAAGAAGATCGACGTGAAAGCGCTGACTGCTGCGATTCAAGATGCTGCAGCAGGCATTGAGCCACGTCTGTCCCAGGAAGAGATGCAGCAAGCCCAGATTGCTTTCCAACAAGCGATGCAGGCAGAAGCAGAAAAAGCGCGTGCTGAGCTTGAAGCCAAAGGCCAAGAGAATAGCGAAAAAGGTAAGGCGTTCATGGCGAAAAACGCCAAGGCAAAAGGCGTTAAAACCACCGAAAGTGGTTTGCAGTACAACATTCTGCGCGCCGGAAAAGGTAAAACACCGACCCCTGATGACGTAATTAAAGTGCACTATGTCGGCAAATTAATCGATGGCACTGAATTTGACAGCTCGTATGAGCGTGGTCAACCAGCCAGCTTCGCGGTTGCCGCGGTGATCCCTGGTTTCTCAGAGGGTCTGCAGTTGGTCAAAGAAGGCGGCAAGATTCGACTGGTTATCCCAGAAGAGCTGGCTTATGGCTTAGACGCCCCACCATCAATCGGTCCAAACCAAACCTTGATTTTTGAAGTTGAATTGTTGGAAGTAACCCCAGCGCCGACTTCTAAAAAAGAAGGTTAATTTCTGACCTGTCGACTGCGAGCGCACCTTATGAAACCTCAATTGGCGTTGTACTACAGTAAGTACTGTTACTTTTGTCAGAAAGTACTCACGTTTTTACAGCATAAGGACCAAGAACTGGAGTTGCGTAGCACCTCGATACCTGAACACGCGCAAGCGTTGATGGTGGGCGGTGGCAAGACTCAGGTGCCATGTCTGCGTATTGAGCATGCAAGCGGTGATGTTGAGTGGCTTTATGAGTCCGATGACATCATCCGTTATTTAAGCTAGTCCGTTCGTGTCAGAGCAGAAAGCAAAAAGGCCATCCTAGGATGGCCTTTTTTAATGCAATTAGTTAACGCTTGATTATTCGCTTTCTAATGCGCTCAAGATTTGGTCACGAATAGATTCAACACTGCCAACCCCTTCGATTTGTACGTAGCGTGGGGCATTGGCATCGCCGCTGGCGGCATAAGACTGGTAGTAGCCGATCAATGGCTCAGTCTGAGCGTGATATACGTCAAGGCGTTTGCGTACGGTCTCTTCTTGGTCATCATCGCGCTGAACCAGTGGCTCGCCCGTGACGTCATCAATGCCTTCTTCTTTAGGCGGGTTGTACACAATATGATAGGTACGACCTGACGCGAGATGCGCACGACGCCCGCTCATACGTTTAATGATCTCGGCATCATCAACACTGATTTCGACCACGAAATCCACGTGAATATCGAATTCGCGCATTGCGTCAGCTTGTGGGATGGTACGTGGAAAGCCGTCCAACAGATAGCCGTTGGCACAATCCGCTTCCTGTACGCGTTCTTTGACCATGCCGGTGATAATTTCATCAGAAATAAGTCCGCCAGCATCCATGATTTTCTTGGCTTCTTTTCCAAGCTCTGTGCCAGCTTCGACGGCCGCGCGCAGCATGTCGCCGGTTGAAATCTGCGGGATACCGAATTTTTCGGTAATAAATGAGGCTTGTGTACCTTTGCCTGCACCTGGTCCACCAAGAAGAATGAGTCGCATAATCCTCGCCTTTGCTATCCGGTTGAAATGCTAAAAAAATGTGGA
>JAUHZM010000155.1 GCA_030426005.1 Gammaproteobacteria bacterium | reverse complement strand
GAGCAAATCCCTAGAAAAGGTTTGCGAATCGGATCCTGGCTCACCGTAATGGTTTCTTCCCCACTGATATCCAGAAGCTTCTTGGCTAAAAAACTAATCTCATACTTTATTTCATCTTGATGCTTCTCTTTGGTCCAGGCTTTCAGATCCTTTTCCTTCTTTTTTTCGTACTCTTTTGATTCACCAGCGAAAACAAGCTGCGACGTTGTTGCCAATGCAATCAACACCAGTATTGTGATTTGTCGTTTAACGTTCATAGTTTTCATTCGTTTACCTTAATACGGATCAATAACGCGCATTCACCACATTGTCTTTGCGCTGGTAGAAAAGTCTATTCAGCTCATTAAGCACTTCAACTCGATCTGACCACAATATTTGCAAGCGCTCTGCATCTTGCTGTGAATCGGAGTTAGTTGCTTGTAGCTCCTGATCAACATACGTGAGCTTCCAGTAGAGTCGCTCCGCAGCGGCCCGATCATCGTCACTCAGGACATCATTTTGCGCCACAACCTGTTGCAACACAGTTTCTAGTCCGCGTGAATTCAGCATTAATTGATTAATGCTGGCTTGCATCTGATTGCTAGCGCGTTGCTGTTGTGTGTTTTGTTGATTCAACATAAAGACGCTAATCAGACCAACAAACGCGATCGACGCAGCCAAAGTATAAATCGCGCGAGCCAATGAACTGTTGGGGTTACTGATTGATTGTTGCATCTGTGGCTGCAACGGCATGATCTGCGCAGTGGGCAGGTCGCTTGCCTCTAGAATGCGTTGCCAAGCGTCGTCTGATGGTGCCTGATCAACCGCATCAAACATATCCCCAGCCAGCTTATCTAGATACGCCATCTCAGCCTGGCACTGTGTACAGGATCGAACATGCGCGGCCATCTCATTCGATAGGCCGTCGCGGAGTTCATTGAGTTGTTCTATCGTTGCATGCATTAGTGTTCACCTACTATTGAACCGAATTCCGAGCTTGGAATTCGCTCACGTAAAAACTGTAAGGCTCGCGCCACTACCGATTTAGAGTAACTCGGTGTCTTATTGACCAAGCTCGCAATTTCATTGTGTGTGTAACCTTCTACTTCTTTCAGCCATAAAATCAAGCGCATGTCTGCGGGTAATTTGTTGAGCAGCGTGGTCATATCACTTTGAGCTGTCAGTCGCTGTGAAAAGTCCTGACTCGATGACGGATACGCTTCATCACCATCTGCGTCCTGCATCTGCTCAAAAAAACCGTCGTCATCACTCGACATAACGGCATTGTGCTTTTTATGCTTGCGCAGGTACATCAAACTTTCATTCACCGCGATCTGTCGCAACCACATCCCCAATGGTGCACGACCTTCGTAAGTCGGTAATTTATTGATCAGCTGTATAAACGTATTGTGCAGCACGTCTTCCGCACACTCTGTCGAACCGCATATTCCCAACGCTAAAGTGAATATGGCGCGCGAATACGTTTTATACAGCTGACCATGTGCACGAGGGTCACCCTGTTTAGCATCCAGCACAATATCTTCAGCCACCACCTGCTGAAAACGTTGGTACTGGATTGAGGAATTTCCACCGTGCATAAGACTAAGATGCCGAAGCGTTGAATACGGTCGCAAAAAAAATAATTATTTTGGTATCAGCCGCTGAATCAGCTGTTTTTGAGCAGACGAAGCTAAAACCTCACCGGCTACACTGATCATACCGAAGTGAATTGTCTGCGCACCATTGAATTCAGTAAACCGTTGTAATTCTGCGCCTAAGGCTGTTACAAAGTCATCGCTTTGGGCTGAATCCAGAAATAGGCTCAGCACAAAGAAGCGAGCAGATTGTCGATCAACTTTGCAGTCAACGCGCCCAGCGAACTGGTGGCCATGTAAGATTGGTAGCACGAAGTAACCATACTGACGCTTAGCCGCTGGAACATAGCACTCTATCTGATAGTCGAAATCAAACAGATAATTAAGCCGGTTACGTTGAATCACACAGTTATCGAATGGTGACAAGATTCGTACAACGCGGCGGCTCAACGGTTTAGAAAGCTGTGACAAACTCGCCGGTAGGGCGTAAATTGACTCCTTTGTATTGAGCTGTGGCACACTGAGCTCAACCAGTTCTCCGGCCTCACACAAGTCGCGACACACCGCCTGCACTGATGTACGCATACCTTTACGCAAATACGCAATCTCGCTAGCAGTTCCGAGACCGTTGGTGACCAGAAACCGATTAACCAGATACTCTGCGTACTCCGTCTGAGTTGGCATCTGCGTGATGACATCCGAAGGCAAAACGCGCTCGGTCAAGTCATACACCTTTTGAAAACCTTGTCGCTGCGAGACCATAAGCTCGCCTTCCATAAACAGCTGCTCCAAAGCAACTTTGCTTGGTTTCCAATCCCACCAGCCGGTGCCTTTCGGCATCGCCTTAGTCGCCAGATCACTGGATTTCAATGGTCCCTCAGCTTGAATGCGTCGCTTCACCTCAGCAGTCAGCTTGGCGTTTTTTGCGTGCCAATGCCGCTGCCCAGATGCAATCTGATGTTTGCGCGGCAGTGAGAAACGGTAGTCACTCATCGGCAAATACGCCGCGGCATGAGACCAGTATTCAAACACCTCACGCCGATCAAGCAACTTGTTGAGTGTTGTGTCTGAGAAGTTACTCACCCGATTCCACAGCGTATGCAGATGAGCACGAGCCACAACGGAGATGGTATCAATCTGCACATAGCCAAGCCGCTGCACAGCACGGTGCGCCGCGCCAAGCCCACGACCAAACTCATCCTTACGGTGCAAACCCTGACCTTGCAGGGCAAGCTTACGCGCCTCAAACCGTGACAAGGCCGTGGTCATACTCGACGAAAAATAAGGCACTGATTGTTGGCCGGCATTTGATGATCTGACACCAGTGCCAGACCAGCAGATTGCGCCAAGTTGGCGACGGCCTCGAAGTCGCGAATGCCACTGCCCACACCACGAGCACGCAAACTCTCGTCAAACACGCGGTTGCTATCACTGGTAAACTCGCCACCATACTTAAAAGGCCCATAACAAACAAAATAGCCCTTGGGTTCAAGCACGGCAGGAAGCTGTTCAAACAGTGCTTCTACGCTACCCCAAGGCATAATGTGCAAGGTGTTGGCGGTATACACAAACGGGTAACGAGCCGGATGAGCAAACCAACTAGCCTGTGTTACATCGAGTTGCACTGGGGCTGGCGTGTTCGGCAGGGCCGCGTTTGTTAATTGTGCTCGAATTCCGTCCAGATTCTCCGCAAGATCGGAAGTTTGCCAACTTAGATGCGGGTTGGCTGCTGCAAAATACACCGCATGTTGTGCGGTGCCCGCACCAATTTCCAATACCGAATCCACGGCCACAAGCAGCTCCGCGATGACGTCCAGAATGGGATCTTTATTTCGTTCACAAGCGGGAGAAAATGGAATGACAGACGGATTCAAGATCACAACTCCTTCATTGTAGGGGGTTAACTTTAGGCAGTTTTTTTGCATCAAGGAGACTGTAGGCCCCGCATCTCAGCTTCTTAGGACACAGCGCTCCGTTCGTCTCACGTAATTAAATTTTGACAAACTCTACACAACCCCGGGTGTATTTGTTTAGTAAATAATTGTAATTCACAAAGTTATCACGTAGGCTGAAAAAAGGGTTTTGGGTCAGGTCGTTCGTTTCCTGCCGCAAAATATAATAATAAAGGATGCTAAGCACTACCTGGTAGCGATTACGCAGGCAGTTGCAAAGGGTGAGAGATGATTGTTAATAAAATTGGTAGAGGTTGTGCGGTGAGTTGGCTGATGTTTCAGCTGCTTGGGGGAGCCGCTACTGCTCAAGAAGACACCGCACAATTCTCCCTGATCGGCACAACAGACTCTGACAAGACGCTGGGCCGACACTATACCGTGTATCGCTATGTTGACGACAAGTGCACGAAGCCAAAGCGTGGCAATCGTGTGCATCGCGAAAAGTATGTGAATGATGTCGAAACCTTCGACACCATTGATATCCCTGCGTCGGAGCCATTTATCTTCCAAGTCGACTATGAAGAAAAACGCCGCGACACCGAACGCTCCTGTTCTGCGTCGATTGGATTTACACCGGAAGCTGGACGACGCTATCGTGCTGACTATCTTGTGTCAGGTCAGGTCTCACGCTGTCGTATCACGCTGTATGACATAACCGAGGGCGAGGTGGAACTGACACCAGAGATTGTGCCGGAAACCATGTGTACCAAACGGGGGGCAACCGGTAATAGTAATGGTGTACCGACACATGCCATGATCGAACGGTTTTAGGGGCCAAGCGACCAACGACGCTAAGCCGCTCCCAATGTTGCCGGCGCGTCGAGCGCTGATACATAGATGCCCACCGAGTTAAACGATTTTGACTCATCCAAATCCGGCACGGTGTGACTTTCATAGCGAGCGATTTGCGTCACACTTGTAAGTTCCTGCTGCGTAACTCGCGAATCGGCAACCACTACGTATTTGTATTCCTTCACGAACTGGGCCAATAGAGGCAAGTTATCGCGATCATAAAACACATCGGCAATCAGTAAAATACACTCCGCTGGATTAACGCCACAGAGCTCAACGGCTGTCGAGCATTCGATCTGCACGCCATTAAGCGCGGCGTTCAACTGAGTCACATGTAATGCCGTATTATCCAAGTCCACGCCGATCACTCGACGCGCACCTGCCAGTTGGGCAGCAATGCCTGCAACACCAGAGCCACAGCCAAAATCGATCACCGTTTGTTCCTGAAACAGCTTAGGATTATTTAACACGTAGTGCGCTAACACCTGACCACTCGCCCAACAAAATGCCCAGTAAGGCGGCGTATCCATGAGGTCTTGCACTTGATCGGCCGACAAAAGATGTTGCGGGTAATCGGCACTCAGTAGCGCCAGCTTAAGCTCCGGCACTGCTGGTAACGCAGTCACGGTCAATCGAGCACCAGGCACTCGGGAACTCACTTTTTCCTGCAGCGCAGTCAGCTGCGACTCGATGTCAGATACACAGTTTCTACTCACATTACCTCCAAGCGCGTTGCTACGCGGACCAAACGCGACATTCGCCGATCTGTGCTATAACTTATGTGCATCAATAGGTCTAACCAATTTATTAAGGAGAGCGATTATGACAGAGCGATTCAGCGCGCGAGGACAATGTTTATGTCGGGCGGTAAGTTTTAACGCCGAAACCGTATCCAAGCACATCGGTGCCTGCCATTGTACTATGTGCCGTACGTGGGGCGGCGCGCCGTTTCTGGGGGTTGAATGTGGATCACAACTTGAGTTTGACGGCCCGATCACGACTTACGATTCGTCTGACTGGGCGGAACGCGGCTTCTGTAGCAATTGCGGCACACACCTGTTTTATCGTCTTAAAGACAGCAATAAATACGTGATGCCTGCTGGCTTATTTGATGGCCATGCGGACCTCATTTTCGACCATCAAATTTTCATTGACGAAAAACCGATTTACTACAGCTTCAGTAACGCCACTCAGACCATGACAGGCGCTGAAGTGTTTGCAGCTTACGCACCGAAAGAATAACTGGGCGAAAAGTGAGGGCTCACAAACAAAGCGGGATCAAAGCATTCTCAGTCGCAACCGGAAAACAAAACTCCGCTTCATTGTAGAATAACGCGCCATTCCAAACTCGCTCATGCAAGATATCGTTAAACGCTTCACCACATACGGCGTCTGCCGCATAGACGCTTAAGTCGGCATTCTCACGGTATGATTCCACCTGATCAGCGTTCGAGTAAAACAGGGTGTGCGTACTGACTATCATGATCCCCTTGGTTTCTAATGGGTCAATATTAAGCTCTCTGAGCGCCACGCGAGTGAGTTTACCGTAGCCTTTGGATTCGACCTGGTACTCGCCATGCATTTGCCACAAACCGGCGTCCAGTTCAGCTCCCCGATAGCTGCCGTCCTTGGTGTAGACCTTGAGCCGATGTGACCCTGGAGACAGGTGCAAACCCAAAGCCGACAGTCTGACCGGCTGTTGCTTCGCCGAAATATCGAGATAATTGCCGTTGCAACTGTTCCCAGCCGACATTTGGTGTGTAAACGTGTTTGCCTGCACTGGGCTAAACGCAGACATGCCTAGCACGCCCAGTAAAACACTGAGTATGAGTGATTTGTTCATGGCTCCCAACCGTGAATGAATTTTTGATGCCTCGATCTGCTCACCACATGGCAAACGACCTGAGACCAACATGCCGCACTCATTCCAACCTAGAGCACGGCTCAAACCAGCACTATACCCTGTTCACACCGTTTTTTCATTGGTAACCACCGCTAACAGGAACTCAGTCCAACCTAAATAAACGCCTTGGGATACGCTGAACAACTTGCTCAGCATGTTGTAAGTCGAGCTCAATGCTATGATCCTCGCCAATAGCGCTGATCATCACCAGCTCTAACTCACGCCCATTTGGCAAAGTACAAACAATGGTGTCGTCGACACGACGAAGAGAAATTTTCATACGAACCTCCATGTTCAGTTCGCCTATTTTAAGCGCGCCAGAATCAACTCGCCTCACCCATTGGAGTGAATTGCTCGCCTGGGGCACCACGACTATAATACGTGGACGATTGGAGCCACAATCTTAGCCAAACACTCTATTCGCCACGGATGCCAATGCCCTATTCTGACGACTCACACCAGCTATTACGCATTCATCAGGCCGTAGCAACTTTGAACCAGGCACTCCAAAACCTGCTGGATGACGCCCCTAAACAAGCTGAGCTCGTGGAGATCATTGCCAACGCTCACTTTAGCAGCGCACAGGACGAATCAATTGCACACTGGTTCGCCGGGTTTATCACCGTTCGACGCAACCTGTTGTCATTGGTCGACATCATCATCAATACGACCGGTGGCCCAAACAAGATTTCCTTATCACACAGTTACCCATATTTTGTGCTCGGCTATTCAGCTCTGTGCTCAGTCTACCGCATGGACCGGCACCTAATCACCAAGGTCGCTAATCACACTGTTATCCAACGTAAATTAAATCAGGCGTTCCCAAGTCACCAAATCGAACGTAAGCAATTCAACGCAATCTACAAATCACTGGTAGACCCGCTTAATGCCTTACGCATTCATCGCGCACACCGCACTTTGTTAAAACAATACGACGCCATTCAATCAGCCGTCGCGGACACACCCATTGCAATCACGTTCGCTGGGCTGAGAAAGCAGGAACGCTACTTAAACTTGAGTCGCAGCAACTTTTTATTGAACTGGCTACGGTCTCGGCGTCTGGTCTGGCGACGTCGCGGTGCGTCGGCCAAA
>JAUHZM010000154.1 GCA_030426005.1 Gammaproteobacteria bacterium | reverse complement strand
GGAATTCTTGTTCGGTACGCACTGGAGTCCTCAAATTGCGATCCGCGCGGATCAAACTGGTGCGTCCGGCTCATTTGGCGTCATCCCTCTGATTGTCGGTACCTTACTGATTTCGTTCATCGCCATGTTAATTGCGGTACCAGTTGGTTTGATGTCTGCGATTTACCTGTCGGAGTATGCCGGTGCGCGAGTCCGGAGCATTGTAAAACCAGCGCTCGAGATTCTGGCTGGGGTTCCAACCGTGGTGTATGGTTTCTTCGCTGCATTAACGGTCGCACCGGCGATTCGAAATCTCGGTGATTCGTTTCGCGATTGGGGCGCAGAAAACGGTATTCAGTGGATTGCCAATCTGTCGGTATCGTCAGAGAGCGCTCTGGCAGCAGGGATTGTGATGGGCATCATGATTATCCCATTTGTGTCGTCTTTATCTGACGATGTGATTAATGCGGTGCCGCAAAGTCTACGAGATGGTTCTTATGGCCTGGGTGCCACGCAGTCTGAGACCATTAAGCGGGTTATTTTTCCGGCAGCCTTACCTGGTATCGTCGGTGGGGTACTGCTGGCTGCGTCGCGTGCGATCGGTGAAACCATGATTGTGGTGATGGCTGCTGGCCTCGCTGCGAATCTGACGGTGAATCCATTAGAAGCGGTGACCACCGTGACCGTCCAAATTGTGACGCTGCTGGTCGGTGACCAGGAGTTCGATAGTGCCAAAACACTGGCGGCCTTTGCCCTTGGCCTGTTTCTATTTGTTATCACGCTGTGCCTGAACGTCATTGCATTGCGTGTGGTTAAAAAGTACCGAGAACAGTATGACTGATAATTCACAACAATCCTCTGAGTCGCTGCGTGAGCGCACCGATCAGCGACGCGCTGCAGCACTAAAAAAACGTCACGCTGCAGAGAAGCGGTTTCGCTGGTTTGGACGCCTGTCTATCGCGTTTGGACTGGCCGCAGTCGTGTTCCTGTTTACTGACATAATCTCCAAAGGGCTCGGTGCGTTCACCCAAACCTATGTGAACATGGAAGTAACTTTCGATGCGGACACACTTGGTTTAACGCCCAACAGTAGCGAAGAAGAAATTAAGGCGGCTAGCTTTGGTTCGTTTTTCAAAAAGTCATTGCGTGAGCGGTACCCGGATCTCTCCAGTCGCAAAGAAAAGCGTGATCTTTATGCGCTGTTTACCAGCGACATGCCGCTGATCTTGCGTGATATGGTGTTGGCAGACCCAAATGTGATCGGCACCACGCAGCGTGTCAGCATGATCGCCGATGACGACTTTGATACTTATTACAAACATAGCTATGGTCGAGATTTAAGCGGCGACGAAAAAGTTAGCCGCCTGAGTGAAACGCAGGAGAATATTGTTGATCAATTGGTGAAATCGGGTGCGGTTGAGAAGAAATTTAACACCATCTTTTTCAGTAACTCTGATTCTCGTGAACCGGAGTTGGCAGGGATTAAAGGCGCCGTCGTTGGATCAATCCTGACTTTGCTGGTAACGCTCGTTTTCTCATTCCCGATTGCGGTTGCCACCGCAATTTATCTGGAAGAGTTTGCACCTAAAAATAAAATCACTGACTTTATTGAGGTCAACATTAATAACCTAGCTGCAGTACCGTCAGTTATTTTTGGTTTACTCGGCTTGGCAGTATTTATTAACTTCTTTGGCCTACCGCGCTCGGTCCCGCTAGTTGGTGGTTTTGTGCTGACCTTAATGACCTTGCCGACCATTATTATTTCGAGTCGTGCGGCCATTAAAGCTGTGCCGCCCTCGATTCGTGATGCGGCGATGGGCATGGGTGCGTCTAAGGTACAAACGGTTCTGCACCACGTGTTGCCACTCGCTATGCCGGGTATGTTGACTGGGACGATTATTGGTATGGCGCAAGCCCTGGGTGAAACTGCGCCGTTGTTGATGATCGGCATGGTGGCATTCATCGTCGATACACCGGCAGGTGTTACCGACCCAGCGACTGTATTGCCAGTGCAAATTTTCTTGTGGTCAGACAGCCCTGAACGCGCTTTTGTTGAGAAGACTTCCGCTGCGATTATGGTGTTATTGACCTTTTTGATCTGTATGAACAGTTTGGCGGTTTGGTTACGCAAACGCCTTGAACGACGTTGGTAAACACGGGTACTCTAGGTGCCCAGGCAGTTATTATGAACAATGCACAAATTAGTAAGGCTGAAATCGTGAGCGAAACTTATCAGACAACGGGTTCTCCGTTAATGGACGATCCTAAAATGCGCGTGCGCAACGTCGATGTATTTTATGGCGAAAAACAAGCAATCTTCGACGTCAATCTGGATATCGGCAAGAACGAAGTAATTTCCATGATTGGCCCATCTGGTTGTGGTAAGTCAACGTTCTTGCGATGCCTGAACAGAATGAACGACACCATTGATATTTGTCGTGTAGAAGGCGAGTTATTGCTTGAATCGCAAAATATCTATGACAAGAAAATAGACGTGGTTGAGCTACGTGCTCGAGTTGGCATGGTGTTCCAAAAGCCGAACCCGTTCCCCAAATCTATTTATGAGAACGTGGCATATGGCGCACGCATTCACGGTCTGACGGACAATAAAGTGGAACTGGATGAGTTGGTCGAAAAAAGCTTAATTCGTTGTGGCCTGTGGAAAGAAGTAAAAGATCGTCTGGACGAGCCAGCTACTGGGCTTTCTGGAGGACAACAACAACGTCTTTGCATCGCACGCGCGATTGCGGTTAATCCAGAAGTAATTCTTATGGACGAGCCTTGTTCTGCGCTGGACCCAATTGCAACGGCAACGGTAGAAGAGCTGATTCATGAATTGAGTGAGAACTTCACCATTTGCATCGTGACACACTCGATGCAGCAAGCAGCACGTGTCTCTCAACGTACTGCTTACTTCCACCTTGGTAAACTGATCGAGGTGAACGATACATCTACGGTGTTTACTAATCCTGAGCATAAACTCACGGAAGAATACATTACCGGGCGAATCGGATAATCGCCGCAGCCCCATTGAACGAATCAGAATTGTAAGTACAAAACTATGAATGAAGAAATAAAAGTTGGTGGGCATATTTCCCGTCAATTTGATGAGGAGCTGGAAGAAATCCGTGCGCGTGTCCTGAAAATGGGTGGTCTGGTTGAAGCACAACTAGACAAAACCTTGCATGCGCTGCGTGAAGACTCCAGTGAACAGATTGTCGATGTCGAGAAGCTGGACCGTAAGGTCAATAAGCTTGAGATGCTGATCGACGAAGAATGCACTCAAATCTTAGCCAAACGCCAGCCAGCGGCCGGAGACTTGCGCTTAATTATCGCTACCAGTAAATCCGTGCGGGATTTGGAGCGAATAGGTGATGAAGCCGAACGAGTAGCGACCATGGTGCGCCATGCGTTGGACAATGACGCCTCAAATAAGTCTTTTAAGGGATTGTTGTCTTTGGGTGAGCACGTGAAAGAGTTGTTGCACGCAACGCTAAACACCTATGCACGCATGGACTCGCGCTCGGCGGTATTGAATATGCGTATGGATCAGCATATCGATGAAGAGTACTCGCGTGTGGTAGTGCGACTGGTTAATTTAATGAAGAAGAATTCGGATAATATTTCCGATGCACTGGACGTGATGTGGGCTGCGCGCTCACTAGAGCGGATCGGGGATCACTGCATTAATATTTGCGAGAATGTGATCTATCTGGTTGAAGGTGAGGACGTGCGTCACACTGCGCTTGATCGGATTAAAGAAAAGCTGGGTTAGCTTTCAGTGCAGGCTGTTTAATAGAGCAGCTAATCGCATCAAACAATGGCCAGATGGCGTAAGCTGTCTGGCCATTTTTCGTTATACTCTGTGCAACGATTAATCGACACCGAGTTCAACGTGGATCATCTTTCAATTAGAGATATTCAAGGCGAGGGCCTAAGGTCACCTTATGCAGGTCAAAACGTGCTGGTGCACGGCTTAGTCACCGGCGTTTTACGTCGCGGATTTTATATTCAAACTCCCAACAAGGAATGGGATCGTCATGGTTCAGATGCCATCTTTGTATACAGCCCAGTCTGGAAGCCAGAGCTGGGAGAGTATTTGGAAGTTCATGGCGAGTGTGTGGATTATTACAAGCACGAAACAGCCAAGCCGTTCACTCAAATTCAACTGGAGCAGGCGCATGTCCTGAGCGCACAAGATCTTCAGGTACACCCGATTGAGTTAAGCCAGGCGTTGTTACCAGAGAGTAATTCTGAGCTCGCGACTGTACTTAATTCCCTAGAAGGCATGTTGCTCAGGGTTAACCCTGGTCAGACCTTTATCGCCCCGAGTAATTTCCACGGCGATTATGTGGTCGCGCTCGATTCACCGCAGCCAGACAAGTCTATGATTCGTTCGCCGCATGGTGGTGCCATAGTACAGCCTGAGAACCCAATGCGCTGGTATCCTGGTTTCCGTATCTTTAATCCGAACCATGCGGTGCGGGTAAATCTCGGCGCAAAGTTGACGTCGCCGGTGGTGGGGCCATTGCATTACCGTTCTGACTCCTATCAGCTCGCGGTGAACACCGCGTTTGAAATAGACCAAAACTATATAGAATTAGGTACTTCCAGAATCCAATCAACACCGGGGGCAATATCAATTCTGACCCTGAACTGTTTTAACCTAGACCCGCACGTCGAAGCTGAAAGGCGTGTTACCAATCCGCGTTTAGACGTGGATGACGACGTTGGGGAAGGCCGTTTTCATACGTTAGCGCAGGCTATCGTGCTGCAAGCGCAGTCGCCTGACATTGTTGCCCTACAAGAGATTCAAGACAACGACGGAGCGGAGTTGACCACGGAGGTGGATGCCAGTGCGACCTATGACTTGCTCATTGCTTTGATCAAAGAGTTGAGCGGCGTCGAATACTTGGCCATTGATGTGGCGCCAGTCAGCGGCCAGGATGGTGGACAACCGGGTGGCAATATTCGTAATGCGTACCTGTATCGAACAGATCGTGTCAGCCTGGATGCGGCGTCGGTGCGAATCCTTGGTCAGGATAATCCAAGCTTTGATGATTCGCGTAAATCATTGGTGTGTCACTTTACTGAACGAGACTCTGGTGAAACCTTAGCAGTCATCAATGTGCATCTGGCTTCAAAACGCCATCAGGCCAGTATTTTTGCACCTGAGGAACATGCGCCAGGTGTGGATGCAAAGGCGCATATACGGCATGCTCAGGCGCGTGCAATCCGAGCTGAAATGGATGCCTTGACCAAGGCTGGGATCGAGTACTACGTTACCGGCGATTTTAACGATACGGAGCACAGTGAGACGTTGGCGACGATCGTTGGTGATAATGCGACCAATCTGGTGCTCTCTTTGCGGCCGGAGGAACGCTATGACTATAACCACCGTGGCAAACTGCAGGTCTTAATGCACGGCGTGGTAAGCAAGGAAACCGCGACTCGACGAGATTGCCGCTACGAGATTCTGCATGGCAACGAACTCATTGGCGTTACCCCAGGTGAAGACAGTGACAAGCCCAGTGATCACGCTTACGTGATCGCGCAAATCGATTTTACGCGTGGTGCTGAGTGACAGGGGTAGCTGATAAGCTAAGGTGGTCGGACCCTAAGCCGACTCCGAGTCTGTGTGAGTCCGATTGACCTGTACTAATTGTTCGGCGGGGAAAATGCAGCGAAATTCACTTCCGGTATCTTCGTTGCTTTCGATCTGGAGTTCGCCGTTGTGGCGTTGCAATACGTGCTTAACGATGGCGAGACCTAGGCCCGTACCGCCGCTGTCACGAGAACGGTCGGTGTCTACGCGATAAAACCGCTGTGTCAGGCGTTCCAGATGTTGGGGCGCAATACCTATGCCGTTATCTTTCACTGAGAACGTAGCGCCCTCAGGGCTGATGTGCCATCGCACGCGGATCAGGCCGCCTTTGGGTGTATAGTGAATTGCGTTAGTGATGAGGTTGGTAAACGCACTGTGTAATTCTGTTTGAATACCGAGAATGCTTAGCGAGTAATCGACATCGAGTTCGATTTTGTGGCTTTTCTCAGCGATCAACGGTTGCACAGCTTCTATGATCGCGTTGATAACATGCGTCACGTCAACCGCCTGAAAGCTAGTCTGGTGATGGTGATCTTCGAGCCTAGCCAGATAGAGTAGGTCGCTGACAATAGATTGCATGCGCACACTTTGAGAGCGCATCTGGTTTAGTGGCTTGTGATACTTCTGTGGCAGGTCTGCGCTGTTTTCCAATATCTCCAGGTAGCCACGTAACACAGTAAGCGGGGTCTTTAATTCGTGTGAGACATTCGCCACGAAGTCCGCGTGCATCTTATTGACCTGGATTAGACGGCTGACATCGCGCGCAATCACCATCCGCTGCTGTTTAGTGTAACGAACACATTTGATATTGATGATCTGACTGTGTTCTATGCCGGGCACCTCAACGCCCTCACTGGGAGGGTCGTGCGGTCGGAGTATTTGTTCAACCTCGGCTTGTCGTATCAGGTTCACAAACCGTAGCCCGGCGTCTGCGGGCCAGCGAATCCCGAGTAAACGTTCTGCATTGCCATTAGCCCACTCAATTTTTCCGTCATTGCCAATCAGGACAATCGCATCTGGCAGCGCGCCAATCGCACGGCGAAACTGACTGACAAACTCGTTCAGCCGACGTTTACGTTTGGTGTATTGCGTGTGTTTACGAGTTAAGTCTCGATGCAGCTGATAAAGCTGGCCGCTGGTTTCTGGCATCGGATTGCCGCCGGGATTTTCGACCCATTTCCGCAGTAATCGAAGGCCAGACATTTGCATTCCGATAATGCCGATGGCCATCAGTAACATGACGATAAATGGCGCGCCAATCGCCAAGCCGACAACGCCGGCGACGATAAGGAGTAGGGCGAATTTCCAGATATCTTGACGCATACCCTAGAGTATCAAATTAGTGCGATGGCAGGGAGAAACGATAACCGACGCCACGCACGGTGTTGATGTAATTATCACATTGATGTGGTTCTAATACTTTGCGTAAACGTCGGATATGCACATCGACCGTGCGATCTTCTACGTAGACCTGATTGCCCCAAACGTTGTCCAACAACTGATCACGCGCGAAGACACGGTCTGGGTGCGTTAGTAAAAAGTGTAACAAGCGAAACTCAGTCGGACTAAAATCAACATTTGTGCCGTCGATCAGTACGCGATGCTGGTCCGAGTCAATGGTGATTTTTCCGGCTGATACAACATCTCCAGACAATTGATTGCTCGATAAACGACGCAACACCGCATTAATCCGAGACAGCATTTCCTTGGTTGAAAAGGGCTTTTTGATATAGTCAT
>JAUHZM010000153.1 GCA_030426005.1 Gammaproteobacteria bacterium | reverse complement strand
GCATGGGCATTTCAACCATAATCGAACGCGTTTAATCAAACAGGATAAGACTCATGAGTGCATTTAAATACGAAAAAGATCAAGACGGCATCGTGGTCGTCACCATGGATATGAGTGGTCCGGTGAACGCGATGAATTCGGAGTACCACACTGCCATGAACGAAACCGTGGCCAAGCTGGAAGCCGAAGAGGGTTTAACTGGCGTGGTATTCGCGTCGGCTAAAAAGGTGTTCTTTGCTGGTGGCGACCTGAATGTGTTGCTGGCTGCCAAGCCTGAGGATGCGGAGTCATTCTTCGCTGGCGGCGAAGCAATGAAAGCAGACTTGCGTCGTTTAGAAAAGTTGCCAGTACCGGTTGTGGCGGCGATTAATGGTCCGGCGCTGGGCGGCGGTTATGAAATCTGCTTGGCGTGTAATCATCGCATTGCGTTTAATCATAAATCGGTACAGATTGGCTTGCCTGAGTGTTCACTGGGCTTGTTCCCTGGTGGCGGTGGTGTGGTACGTCTGACCAAATTGGTCGGGGTCGAAAAAGCCTTGCCTTACATTCTTGAAAGTAAACGTTTGACCCCAGAGAAGGCGCTGGCAAATGGCTTAATTGATGCCACGGTAGACAGTCTTGACGAACTGGTTCCGGCTGCAAAAGCCCACATTTTGGCGAATAAAGACAAACCAGAAGCGGCCGTTCAACCGTGGGACACCAAAGGTTACCGAGTACCAGGTGGTGCCGTGAACTCACCCAAGAATGCGCAGCTGGCGGTCATGGCACCGACCATGTTGCATCAAAAAACTCGTGGCCTAATGCCACAAATGACGGCGGCGATGGACGTTGCGTTCCAGTCAACTATGTTGGATGTGGACACTGCGTTACGAATCGAAGGGCGTGAATTCACTAAAATCGCCACCGGTCCGATCGCTAAGAACATGATTTCAACGTTCTTCTTTCAGCTCAATAAGATCAATGGCGGCGCCAGTCGACCGTCCAATGTCGAGCCGATGAAAACACGCAAAGTGGGTATTCTCGGTGCCGGCATGATGGGGCAGGGTATTGCCTATGTGTCTGCGATGGCTGGTATCGAAGTGGTGCTCAAAGACATTTCGCAGGAGGCAGCGGACAAAGGTAAGGCCTATACCGAAGCGCTGTTGAAAAAACGCATTGCTCGCGGTCAGATGGATGAAGCTAAAGCCAAGTCGGTGCTGGATCTTATTCTGCCAACCGACAAGAACGAAGACTTGAACGGCTGTGATCTGATCATTGAAGCGGTATTTGAGAACATCGCGTTAAAACACAAGATCACGCAGGAACTCGAGCCTTGTTTGTCAGAGGACGGTTTTTGGGGTTCCAATACCTCCACGTTGCCGATCACGCAGTTAGCTGAGGCCAGTGCTAAACCTGAGAATTTTATCGGTATTCACTTCTTCTCACCGGTCGATAAAATGCCCTTGGTGGAAATTATTTGTGGAGAGAAAACCAGTGACGAAGCCTTGGCCAAAGCCTTTGACTACACCATGCAAATCCGCAAAACGCCGATTGTGGTGAATGATTCGTTGGGCTTTTTCACTTCACGTACATTTGGTACCTACCTAGATGAAGGCGCGCACTTGCTCACCGAAGGCACACACCCAAAACGTATTGATAACTTGGGTAAGTCAATCGGCATGCCGGTTGGTCCTCTACAGGTACAAGACGAAACCAGCCTGGAATTGACGCGCAAAGCGCAGGAAACCTGGGCCGAGATGGGTGTGACCGACAAGTGGAGCAACGGCGATGTGATCCGTCGAGTGATCAAAGATATGATTACCGACAACGGCCGTGGTGGGCGCCATCATGGTGGTGGCTATTACGAGTATCACGAGGATGGCAGCAAAAATATCTGGCCTGGTTTGTACGACCTGTATTACAAGCCTGAGTATGAAATCAGCGATCAGGACATCAAAGACCGTCTGATGTTCCGTCAGGTGATTGAAACGCTCAAGTGTTTGGAGACCGGTGTACTCCGCTCGGTTGCGGACGCCAATATCGGCTCGATCTTTGGTATTGGTGCGCCAGCCCACACGGGCGGCTTTGTCCAGTTCGTCAATACCTATGGGCTGGATGCGTTTATTCAGCGCTGCGGTGAACTTGAAGCAGCCTTTGGCGAGCGTTTTGCTTGTCCGCAGATAGTGAAAGAGCACGCCAAAAGCGGTAAGCTGTTCGCATAATATTTGCAGCACCAAAGAGGACGTATGTCAGAATTCAAATTTATCAATTATTCCGTTACTAACCGAGTCGCCACCATCGCGCTGAATACGCCGGATTCGCTTAATGCGTTTCATCAGGCGATGCGCCTGGAACTGATTGACGCCGTTAAATTGGTGGAGCAGGACGATGACGTGCGGGTTGCCATCCTCACTGGTGAAGGTCGCAGTTTTTCAGCCGGTGCTAACCTCAAAGAGGGCACTAAAGGGCATGACTCGTTTGTTTCACAGTGTGCAGCCGAGTACACGCCCTGGCTGATGGGCATTCACGATTCCAGTAAGTTGTACATCGCGGCGGTCAATGGGGCCGCTGCGGGTATCGGCAGTGCGGCGGTCATGAATTGCGATTTAGTGATGATGGCCGACGATGCGTATTTATATCAGGCTTTTTCAGCCATCGGTTTGATGCCGGACGGCGGTGCCACCTGGTTGTTACTACAAAAACTTGGTTATCAACGTGCCTTGGAAATGGCCGTGGATGCGGGTCGATTGACGGCCGATCAGTGTCTGCAATTAGGTGTTGCTAACAAAGTTGTACCAGCGGCTGAATTACGCGATCAAGCGCAAGCTTGGGCGGAACATTTGGCAGCGGGCGCACCCTTAGCTCAGGCGGCGGTGAAACGCATCATGCGCAAATCGTTTGAGATGACTTACGCCGAGGTCATTGACGCTGAAGCGGTAGAACAAACGGCGCTAGGGCAAACTGAAGACACCGCGAATGCAATTCAGGCGTTCTTCAGCAAGTCTAAGCCGGTGTTTAAGGGCCGATAGGGAATTGGTCTCTGCGCGATGAGTCGACTGGCATTCAAAGCAGCGAAGTCTATGTGGTACTCGCCGCAGCGAATGCCGGGCCGCTCATGGTCAACCGAGCTGTGCATGCGTGCGGTGCGCGCGCTGTTCGTCGCAGGCAACACACGCACCATAGCTTGGCTCCGACGGCAAATGAATGCCTCGGTGGTGCCGCATCCCGCAATGTTAAAAACCCATGTCACAGAGCATACTCTCGCCGATGTGCCCGTGATGATGGTGGCGCCTAAAGGGCCGTACTTTCAATCCAAAGTGATTGTCTATTTTCACGGTGGCGGCTACGTGACCGGGTCGCCAGCCAGTCACCGCGCCTTGATTGCGCAATTGGCGATTAATTCGAATTGCCTAGTCATTGCGCCAGACTACCGGTTAGCCCCGGAACATGCTTTCCCGATACCGCAGGATGATTGTTTGGCCGTTGCCAAAGCCGTGGCTGAAATCTATTCGGGTGCAAAATTAGTTTTGGCCGGGGACTCGGCAGGTGGTGCGTTGGCTGTGACCACTGCGATAGACTTGGCGCGACTGCACGACGCTGGTGAGGTATCGAATTCGGCCAGCAAACTCGTACTCATCTCACCCTGGGTCGATCCAACCGATGACAGTGGCACAATGCATTCGAACGTGAATTATGATGTGTTTCGTGCTGAATTTTTGCAGCAAAGCTATCGCGCGTTAATGCAAGATGATGCGCGGCTGAAGGCGGGAGAAGCGAGTGCGCGAGTGAAGGTGTTAGACGCAGACCTGCATCGTTTGCCTCCGACATTGATTCAGTGTGGTAGCGGGGAGTTGTTGTACGACCAAATTCAGGCATTTAGTCTGGCGGCACAGCAAGCCGGTGCCTTGGTGCAATTAGAAAACTACATCGGGCAGTTCCATGACTTTCACATGTTCTCGCCTGTATTGGCGGATGCTCGACGGGCAATGCAATCCATTGCCCGTTTTATCGCCTGAGTTGCGATTAGGCTTCTGAGATAAATTCAACCAGATCGCCAACGTCGGCACGGCCAACATCAAATTGATTGATCGGGTTTGCTTCGTCCGCGTACCCAAAGGATAAACCAAACATAATGGCATGATTCTCTGGAATGTTAGCCAGTTCCTGTACCTTATCGGTGTACATTGCCAACGCACCTTGCGGGCAGCTCGCAAGCCCATTTGCCGTCATTAACAGCATCACGGTTTGCAAGTAAATACCCATGTCGACTGCGTTGATTTCACTCATGGTTTTCGGCATGGAGAAAAAGGCGGCGTGCGGGGCACCAAAAAATTGCCAATTGCGCAGCATTAACTGTTGGCGTTTTTCTTTTTCCTCATACTTAACGCCGACGGAGTCATACAGCGAGATGGCGCAATCAATTTGACGTTTACGATATTCGTCTTTCAGGTTTTGGTCGCCCGGTGTGAAATGCGGCGTCGGTGCTTTGCCAGCCATAATGTCGCTGACCATGGACTTTTCGATTGCATCGCGTGCGGCCCCGGACACAACCACTACGTGCCAGGGCTGGGTATTGCAGTTCGACGGTGAGTCTTGTGCGTCACTAAAGATTTTACGAATCAATTCAGGGTCTACCTGTTTGTCCTGATACGCTCGTACCGAACGGCGTTGCTTGATAGCGTTATTTAGATTCATGCAAATTCTCTCCTGGTGGCACTGTCTGCAAGACAACACCGCTGATTTGGTTTATTGGGCTTGATTAGGATTAACGCCACTATTCTAGCGCAGTTCGGCGGCGTAACAATGACATCCCCGAAACGAAAATAGACATCTCGTTTTACTCGATAGCGCGTTCGCAGCAGCGTAATTGTGAGTGCGATAAGATATGTCTATATTTCTAATGGCTACTGTCATTGCTCACCGCTGCGTAGAACCTAAAATGGATTCAAATCACGCACAGACTTGAGAGACCTATTTATGAGAAATTTTACTGAAGAGCAAACCATGTTCCGCGAAGCTTATCGCAAATTCCTGGAACAACACATTGCCCCCAATATGCCGCAATGGCGAGAGAATGGCATCGTCGATCGCGAAGCATTCACTAAAGCCGGAGAGCAAGGGTTTTTGATGGTGTGGCCAGATGAAAAATATGGCGGTTTAGGCGACAACGATTTTCGCTACGAGCAAATCATTATTGAAGAAACCGTGCGCCAGCAATGTGGTGAGTGGTTTAACACCTTGCATAGCCGTTTGGTTGGTCCGTATCTATACAAGTATGCGAACGAAGAACAGCGTGAGCGTTTTTTACCCGGTTGTGTGTCGGGTGAGAAAATTCTCGCCATCGCCATGACCGAACCAGATGCCGGTAGTGATCTATCAGGTATGCGAAGCACAGTGCGCGATGCTGGTGATCATTTTGTGCTGAATGGTTCGAAGACCTATATCTCAAACGGTATTCTGGCCGACTACGTGGTCGTGGCGGCTAAACTCGAAGGTGCAGAAAGCCAGCACGCCATGGTCTTAATGGTGGTGGAGCGCGGCATGGAAGGCTTCGAGCGTGGGCGCAATCTCGACAAAATGGGGCTTAAAGCGCAAGACACCGCTGAATTGTTCTTCAATAACGTCAAAGTACCAAAGGAAAACGTGCTGGGAGAGCCGGGCAAAGGCTTTTTCTATCTGATGGAAGGCCTGGCTGAAGAGCGATTGTTGAACGCGGTCGGTACGATTTCCAGTGCCCGCAAAGCCTTCAATGTAACCCGTGACTTTGTGATGGAACGTAAAGCATTCGGCAAAAAAATCTCGGATTTTCAAAATACACAGTTCGAAATGGCGCAGATGGATGCCGAGATTGAGGTAGCGCAGGTGTATCTTGATCACTGCGTTGCGTTACACAACGAGGGTAAGCTCACTGCCAATATGGGCGCGAAACTCAAATTGATTGGCGCTGAACTGGAGTGGAAGATGATGGATTTAGGCGTGCAACTGCATGGCGGTGCCGGTTATATGCAAGAATACGACATTTGCCGCATGTTTACCGATGCGCGAATCAGTCGAATCTACGCCGGTACGTCCGAGATCATGAAGTTGATTATCGGTCGCGACGTGTTCTCAGACGCATACACCAGTATACTCGACTAATGGGCGCGCTCACTGGTCTAAAAGTTATTGAGATGTCCGCTATCGGTCCGGTACCGCTGGCGGGCATGTTGCTGGCCGACATGGGCGCCGAAGTGGTGGTGCTGGATCGGGCGAATAATCCCTTGCAGCCACCGGTCGATGTCACTCGACGCGGTAAGTCCGTGGTCGAACTCGACCTTAAGTCTGAGTCGGATTTGCAGCAAGCCAAATCCCTGATAGACCAGGCCGATATTGTGCTGGAAGGCTTCCGCCCCGGTGTGATGGAACGTTTGGGTTTGGGTCCCAACGTCTTTGAAGCATCTAACCCTGGGTTAATCTACGGACGAATGACCGGGTGGGGCCAGACCGGACCTCGTGCGCACACCGCTGGACACGATATTAATTACATCGCCTTAACCGGTGCGTTATACGCAATGGGCCGACCTCAGGAAAACCCGGTTCCACCCTTGAATCTGGTTGGTGACTATGGTGGCGGTACGATGTTTTTGGTCATGGGTGTGCTGGCTGCGCTGTATGAGCGTCAGCAGTCGGGCCAAGGGCAGGTGGTGGATGCCGCCATCACCGAAGGCACCGCGAATCTGATGTCTTTGTTCTACAGTCTGAGTAAGATCGGCATGTGGCAGAATCAGCGCGGTGTCAATTTGCTTGATTCCGGTGCGCATTTTTATGATACCTATCAGACCGCTGATTGTGGATATTTGTCCATCGGTGCCATCGAACCGCAGTTCTACGCTGAACTGTGTGAAAAAATGGCGCTGGATCCGAATGACTTCAAGCACCAGCAAGACCCACGACGTTGGCCGGAGCTGAAAGCCAAACTCGCTGCGGTGGTGGCAAGTAAAACCCGTGATGAGTGGACGGAAATATTTGCCGATTCGGATGCCTGTGTCGCGCCCGTGTTGGACTATAAGGAAGCAACGCGAGACCCGCATATGCAGGCACGTGAGGCCTATCTGGAGCTGGAAGGGGTGACGCAACCTGCGCCGGCACCGAAGTTCAGCCGCACACCGTCGCAAGTGACATCCGGGCAGGCGAAGCGGGTCGCGGTTGATGACGTCATACAAAGCTGGCGCGACGTCAGTCTAAGTTAGGGCGCATCTAATGTGTGGTCGATTCAACAATCATTTGCCGAAAATGTTAGGTTGGTCGACTATGTTAGCGGAATGGCCCGAGGTTCCTCTGTCGTACAATGTAGCGCCCAGTGCCGATATTGCTGCGTTCACACTGCAGG
>JAUHZM010000152.1 GCA_030426005.1 Gammaproteobacteria bacterium | reverse complement strand
CTCGATGGCTACCGATACATACCGGCCAGTCAGAATGGACAGCCGGTCGGCACGAATGGACTGGAGACGATGATCACCTTCAAAAATGACGGCTGAGTGACACTGTCACTTAACCGTACAAAAAAGCGCTCTATATGGAGCGCTTTTTTATTGCCTGCCCCCGTTCTTATGGCTCTTATGGCTGCGCAGCGTAGAGCGTGGCCAGCTAGTCATCCTTCTGTTTTGAACGCCATTTAGACCATGGGTCGACAGCGTCAGTCGATGAAGGATTTGCTGCCTTACGGCGAGGAGAACTGGACCTGGCTTCTGTCTTTCTAGCGCTCTCAACACGATCTTTGCGTATTGATCTCGGTTGCCAGCCGGTATCAGGATCATCAAAAAACTCGCCATCGTCAAGCGTCAACCTCATTGGCGGCTTGTCAGTTTGTGCCACATCCACGGGACGCTCTCGTGGCGGCAGCGCAAGTTCGGATTCAGTTGGACGAGGAAATTGCCTATATCGGTATAAGTAAAACGCTTCGAGGCGATGACGCGCCCATTCAGTCTTGCGTAAAAACTTAACGCTCGAATCGACGCTGGGATTACTCTTAAAACAATTAATGTTTATCTGCGCAGCCAGGATTTCCCAGCCATAGCAATCCACCAGTGATTGCACTAGATCGGCTAATTTGATGCCGTTCAATGGGTGGTTTTTAAGGTGTTCCTGCATGCCGCAAAGCGTATCACGACAGCCTTAGACTTGCAGCGGATTTAGTCACCGCATTTTGCGTCAAGCTCTTGTTATACTGCACGCACATATAACCAACCTCGGCCAGAGTCACACTCATGTTTCGACACACTCTCCGCTTCGTGATGCTCTTTTCTACGTTACTCTTTTGGACTAGCCACGTGGCAGCAGAAAACCTCGATAAAATTCTGCAAGACCACTGGGCCGAGGCTAATAAAGAACAAATATTCTTTCGCAAGGATCCCGATACCTTTCGAATGAACGGCAAATTGCCTGACGTATCGGATAAAGGTCGCGCTCGAAGAGCTGCATTTAATCAATCGATTTTGAGCCGACTATCAAAACTTGACCCCAACAAAATGAGCGCGGCAGATCAAGTGACTTACTCGCTCTTCAAGTACGAACGCGAGGCCGAAGCCGCGAGCTATAAGCAGTTCGACCACCTATTCCCTCTAAACAAATACGCGGGTTTTCATACCTACTTCGCAGGCGCACCGGGCAATATGTCGTTTCTAAACCTTGGCGATTATGAAAATTATCTGGTCAGCCTGGCTGATTTTCCGCGCTTTAATCAAGACCATATCACCAATCTGCGTGCAGCCATTGCCAAGGGGTATACACATTACTGTGAGAGTTTTACCAACTATGAGAAGACCATCAGTAAGCACTTGGTGGAAGACGCCACCCAAAGCGTATTCTATGCGCCCATTGCGAATATGCCGGCCACCATCACACCAGACGAACAGAGTCGCATCGCTCAAGCTGCGCGCGCATTGATCACGGATGTCGTAATACCCGAGTACCGACGTTTTTATACCTTCTTCACCAACGAATATATGCCTAACTGCCGTACATCAGTTGGGATTACTGCACTTGAAGACGGGGTAAACTATTATCAATACTTGATCGAATACTACACAACCACCCAGTTGAATGCCGACCAAATTCACAAAATGGGATTAGATGAAGTGGCGCGCATCAAAGCCGAAATGGACGCCATCATCAAGCAACTTAAGTTCGATGGCGGATTCAGCGATTTCGTTAGCTACCTTCGCACCGATCCGAGTTTCTATACCGATTCCGAACAGGACCTGCTAGAGAAGGCAAGTTACATCACTCGCAAAGCGGCCGCGCAACTGCCCAAATGGTTTGGTCTATTGCCTCGTAGCACATTTGACATCAAGCCCAGTCCCGATGGCGGCGCGTACTATGTTGCACCGGATGGTAGTGGCACGACAGCCGGCACCTATTTTATAGATACGCAGGACTTAAAATCGCAACCACTCTACAACCTCGAAGCATTGACCTTTCATGAGGCCGAACCGGGGCACCATTTTCAAAGTTCTATCGCGATGGAACTCGACGTACCCGAGTTTCGCAAAACACTGTATCACTCCGCGTACGGCGAAGGTTGGGGTTTGTATTCGGAACGACTCGGCAAAGAAATGGGTTTTTACCAAAGCCCATACAGCGATTTCGGCCGCCTGACCTACGAAATGTGGCGCGCCTGTCGACTGGTGGTCGATACTGGAATGCACGCAAAGGGTTGGTCAAGACAACAAGCTATCGACTATCTGGCTGAGCACACCGCCTTAAGCATGGCTGATGTGGTCGCCCAAATCGATCGATACATCACATGGCCAGCCCAAGCTCTGTCTTACAAGATTGGTGAACTGAAAATTCGTGAATTGCGCCACAAAGCTGAAACCACCCTAGGTGCTGACTTCGACATACGTGCATTTCACGATCAAATTTTACGCAATGGCAGCTTGCCACTGGCAACCTTGGAAGAACTATTTGACCAATGGCTGGCGCAGCAAAAAGCTCGTGAGTAGATGACGGTGTCGAGACTCACTCAGATTTGATGTGACACCGATAAGATCGCTTAACAGCTTTCAGATAACCCCAGAGGAGAATGATTATGGCAAGCCCTGACAAGTCGGCCGTCCCGGTCAGCGAGATACCGCAAGAAGCGTTCGACTGGTATGACGAATATGCCCATGGCGACATCGACCGTCGTACCTTTTTACAACGCCTTGGCACGCTGGCAATTGCGGGTTTAACGGTAAATACTCTGGCCGCAGCCCTACTCCCAGATTACGCCTTGGCCGAGCAAGTCTCATTCAATGATCCAGCAATCAAGGCAAGCTATCAAACCTTTCCGTCACCCGAGGGGCATGGCGAAGGGCGTGGTTATCTTGTCACGCCAACCGAATCAGAACAGCCGCTGCCTGCCGTCCTAGTGGTGCACGAAAACCGCGGGCTCAATCCCTACATCAAAGACGTTGCACGCCGTTTGGCTAAGTCAGGATTTATTGCATTCGCCCCAGATGCATTGCATCCACTTGGTGGTTATCCGGGCAATGACGATGAAGGACGTGCCATGCAACGCTCTCTCGCCCGTGAGAAAATAGAGCAAGATTTTATCGCTGCTGCCGAGTTTCTCCGCGCGCACAAACACTCAAATGGTAAATTAGGCGTGGTCGGCTTTTGCTTTGGTGGTTATATAAGTAACTATCTGGCAGCGTCAGCACCGAAATTAATCGACGCCGCCGTGCCATTTTACGGTACGCCGGCTGACGCCAGTCTGGTGAATAATGTCACCGCTCCAATACTCCTCAACTTTGCTGAGAAAGACGACCGCGTGAACGCGAGTTGGCCGGCTTATGAAAAAGTCTTGAAAGAGAACAAGGTTGATTACACGGCGCACACCTACCCAGGCACTAATCATGGTTTTCATAACGACTCGACCAGCCGCTTTGATCAAGCGGCGGCCGAATTGGCGTGGTCACGCACGATCAGTTTTTTCCAAAAACACTTAAATACTTAAAGTTTAATTATGTGCATATATCCGCACATTAAAGCCTTAAAAAGCATTTAATGCGCGGATTGTTGAACATAAAACTAGAATGAGCCATCAAATGCGCGTGCGTACACGCTGGCATCCGCTTCATGCACATAGCGTTTCGTACGACCTAGCAACGCCGTATAGTCAGTTCGATAGTAAACCGTCAGCGTTGTATCACCACTAACCAGCGCGCTGATGTCCAGAACAAAATCGAAGGCCACCCGGTTCAAATTCAAGTTAACAGTGAGCTCGCCAGTGAGCGGATTACCCAGAACAATGCTCCCGATACCACCCAAGCCTGAGACGTAAGTCACGTTGTCGTACAGTACGGTGCCGGCAATTTCATCTTCCACGCGAATGTAGACAGGCAGTGTACCACCGCCGATAAACGCCAGTAATAGATTGGTGCCGTCGGTGGACTCAAAGCTGGAGGAAATCGTTAGCTCATCGGCATCCTGCACCTGCACACCGAACGATGTCGTGGCCGGAATCGATTGAGCCTGCGCTTGTGTTGTTATGCAAAGGAGCCCGATAACAAGACAAGCAGCTGCGAAGGTATTTGATTTAAAAAAACTGGAAATTTGTGAATACATAGTACTTCTCCAAAAATACTGTGTGGTCACCCTACCCGTGTGTCATCAACCACGATTTAATAAGCTATTAAACCTAATAGCTCTAATACTCTTGGTTCATACGGGAGATCGCGCATATAGCTCCGACAAGATTATTAATACAGAGCACTCAATTTACGCTAGTTCAGCCCAATAACCCAAGACCGACAAACTCAGCTTACATCCCCTTTTTACCAGCCTCTTGCTGGTCAATTGACCCTTGATCTAAACCGTGTTGTTACTTCACCCTACCACTTGATCGCCGCATGAGTATCCGGCGTCGTGCCAACCCATCTAATCGTTACGCTTTCATACCCCCGATATTTATGATCAAAAATTGATTTTTAGCGCAGGATCACCCAACAAATGCCAACCTAATTGGATTGCGGGATAATCTGCAGAGCTTGCCAAGGCTTGCTTTGCTTCGAGCATCGCCTCACCCAGTGTTTTTCCTCGTACATACAGTCGCTTATTTAACTCCACGCCCAACGCACGCTCACCAACTGAGCTTGTGAGTGTCGACGCGCCCAACACACTGGCAGCCCCGTTTTCGCCGGATAACAACAAGGCATCCGAAATCGTATTACCCCGTGTGTCGACAAAATACGTGTTCCAACAACCCCATTGCGTCACCACGGCTGGCTTACCGAAGTTCGTTAAACTGGCGACCTCTGAGGCACGCAACATTGGAGGAGATGTGTAGGCCCAGCTTTGCTGCGACGAGTGACCAACATAAGACACCACCGACATACCAGCGTTAAACAGGTTGATCAAACGGTCATGCGCTTGCTGATGGCCATCCACATCTGGATAAATTTGAAAATCGTCACGTACCCCGTCTGACCATTGCGCGGGGATGGCTTCAATCATCGCTTGTGCGTCTTTGGAAAATGAAACACCGTTGCCCAGATCATCTTTGTCAGCGACGATCGCCGTTCGCCCAAGGTAGCCTTCACGCGCCTCATAGGCTTTGATTTTAGCCACCACATTAGCCAGCTCGGCAGTCGTCCTGGCCGGGATTCGCGCCACAATCAATTCTGGCACACCGTTGCTATCCAGGTCGCCGTAGGCCACATCGGATGGCGTCTGTGTGATCGTTAATGCCCCACCTGGCGTACTCACATACCGTGTCGGAATAAGACTGATCGAGGTGCTGGTGTGTTGCTTGTAATCGAGCGTATCATTACCGAGTAAGACCACCATTTTGGTTCCCATATTGGCGGCGGCATGACGAATATAGGCTTGAATACCTTCGGGCCCGAACTGATGGTGGCCGTATTGCGCGTAAACCTGTGCAACATCGACCACTTTCACCAGATAATCCTGAGATCGAAGCGCAACGAGTTCATTCAGCGCGTCACCGATCAAACTGGCATGTGCAATAATTAAATACTCAGCCGTCCCGCTGCTGATGTCTTCGGCCGCTCCAACGGGATTAATCTCGGCGGTTAAGTAACTGCCCTCACCGACCACGATGTACTCGGCAGCCACTGTGCCAGTATTAAACACCACGCTCTCACCTGCGTACTCGACCGAACGATCATGCAGCTTCTCCACACGGCCCGCATCCAGTAGTCGATATACGTTAGCCTGATCTGCGCCAAAATTTCGAACCTCCAATTGAGGTGTATCGACATAGCCTCGCACGTAGCCATCGCCCTGCGCATCGGCATCACGACGGTACCGGACCTCGAATTCATTCATGGTGATCCGGTCAAATGGGACGCCCTCGATCGCGCGGTAATTGTACTTTATTGTGTTCGTGCCTGAATTGAGCGGCACATTCTGTGCTGCCAGCTTGGTCGCCGCATTACCGTCAAACTGCTGATCACCAACCAGCACGCCGTTTACCAGGATTTCAAAATGGTGATCGTTGCCCGGAATATCAAAATCCAGTAAGCCATACATTTCGACCTTCAGATCAGCACTATTCTCAGCGCCTGATGCAAGCCCCTCCACGTTAAACTCATAGCTTGGCGTGGCAAAAAAACTGAATGTCTGCCCAAAGTGAAATGGATCCGTGGTCGACGGTGCAGAGAAATCATAGGTCTTATCCTGCTCAACATGCAGGGTATACCAATAACTACTGGCCGCCGGTAGCCGTGGATTCACGCGAGTACGAAACTGGGGAATATTTACTCGGTTTGCGCGTGCCTGATTCGAGAGAATGTGCAGCACATATACCTGCTCAGCGCGGTACAAACTGTCTGCCTGCTCAGCATAAAACTCAATGTAAGATCCCGGACCAAACAGGCGTCCACGTCCACCGCCTTGACCAGTTGTATTTAGCGCAACCCAGTCACCATTCAAGCTCAACCCCAAGCGTTGGTGGCGCAGCCCAGTTAAATCGATACCTTCGGCAACTAATTGCTCATGCGTCACACGGTGCATACCGCTTTGTTGCGTTGTTAAAGTGAGCAACTCGATTGCAGACGCCGATCCCATTCCCAACATTAAGGTTAACAGGCCAGCACAATTTAAAAGTAATTTACGTATCATTTTATCTTGCCCCCCGCGCATTATTGGTTCGCCGCGTCAAGCGCGCCGTCGGAATCAATATCACCAAAATAGTCATCACCTTGCTGTTTCAGCAATTCCAGCGTGCGCCGCAGGTGTGTTTGCTTGGACTGCTTGTCATTTGGTGCTGACGAGATTGAGGACCAATCAAATTCAGGTGGTTTCACCATCCTCGCCCCATAGTCCTGATCGGCACTGAAAGGCCCATGCGCAGTCACTTCTTCAGCATTTGACACATCAACCAAGGACAACCATCGCGCACTGGTCTTGACTCGTTGACGATACTGGCGGGTTTGCATTGCATCGCCAGCCGGACCAACAATCAATTCCGGCGTAAGCAGACGCCACTCGTTTGCTTCACGTGCATAAATCTGGAAGCCAGCGTGGCCAACTTCGTTGCTGGTTTCCCAGGTCACCTCTACCCAGTCACCATCGCGTTCTGCACGCAGATAATTAATTGTGACTGGTGTCGTTGCGAAGTCCTGTTGATAGGTGAAATGGACCCCTGCCTGCGTCGCCCCACCAGAGAGCGCATACACCGGTGAAGCGTTGTCGCACAGCGCTGCCGTTGGGGAATCACACACGCGATCTTCTGGAAGCGCCTCATTGACCAGATCTGGATCTCCAGTCTGGCCAAAGCCATCAACTACCGATCCCGTCGTCACCACTTCCACGCGATAATTGCCATCCGGCAGGTTCGTGAAACTGTAATCTCCATTGCTGTCGGTCGTGGTCTCGGCAAACTTC
>JAUHZM010000151.1 GCA_030426005.1 Gammaproteobacteria bacterium | reverse complement strand
CCAAGTGTTCTCGACAGCTGAGGACAATCAAAACGCGGTGACCATTCACGTGCTGCAAGGCGAGCGTGAAATGGCGGCGGGGAACAAGTCATTAGGTCGTTTCGACTTGACGGATATTCCGCCAGCACCACGTGGTACGCCACAAATCGAGGTTACCTTTGACATCGATGCGAACGGTATCATGCACGTGTCTGCAAAAGACAAAGCCACTGGCAAAGAAAACAAGATCGTTATTAAGTCGAGTTCTGGTCTGAGCGACGAGGAGATCGAAGCAATGATCGCGGATGCCGAGGTGCATGCTGAAGAAGATGCCAAGGCCAAAGCACTGGTCGAAGCTCGAAATCAAGCGGAATCAATGGTCAACGGTGTGAAGAAGACGATGGAAGATGCTGGCGATACCTTAGATGCGAGTGAGAAGTCTGCCATCGAAGCTGCGATTGCCGAGGTAGAAGAAGCTGTCAAAGGCGATGATGCCGACGCGATTTCAAGCAAAACTGAAGCCTTGATGCAAGCCAGCCACAAGTTGGCCGAGCAGATGTACGCTCAGTCTCAAGGTGGTGCAGACGCCGCTGGTGCGCAAGCCGATGCAGCTCAGGACGACAATGTAGTTGATGCTGAGTTTGAAGAAGTGAACGACGACGAGCGTAAAGACGCATAAGTCCTAGGCAGCACGCCTGTGGGGTCAGTCAATGACTCCATAGGTGATGCCGGATACGTGATGGCAATCTTTATCGCGCAGTCAGTGAGCGCTCTAAGATTGCCTCTTTATTTGGCAGTTGCAGAAAGATTAGGGCGATTGTCTACAGCAGATCATCGATCCGATTCACGAGTTAGATTTAAGAACACAAGATTATGGCAAAACGCGATTACTATGAGGTTTTAGGGGTTTCCAAATCCGTCAATGAGGCGGACTTGAAGAAAGCCTATCGTCGTCTAGCGATGAAGCATCACCCTGACCGTAACCCAGATGACGCTGAAGCAGAATCGCGCTTTAAAGAAGTCAAAGAAGCCTACGCTATTCTTTCCGATGCGGAAAAACGCGCGGCTTACGACCAGTTTGGTCATGCTGCTTTTGAAGGCGGCATGGGCGGCGGTGCTGGTGGCGGTTTTGGCGGTGCTGGCGCTGGCGGTTTCGGCGATATTTTTGGTGACATGTTCGGCGATATCTTCGGTGGTGGCGGTGGTCGTCAACGTCAGCGACGTGGCGCCGACCTACGTTACAATTTAGAGCTGTCGCTGGAAGATGCCGTGCGCGGTACCGAAGTCAATATCACCGTGCCGAGGATGTCGAACTGTAAAACTTGTTCGGGTTCTGGTGCTAAGCCGGGTAGTTCGCCAAAACAATGTGGTACGTGTCATGGCCAAGGGCAGGTGCGTATTCAGCAGGGCTTTTTCTCGGTACAACAAGCCTGTCCGCAATGTCAGGGCAAGGGCACGGTAGTTAGTGACCCATGCGTCGACTGTCATGGTCAAGGGCGAGTTAAAGAGAACAAAAAGCTGTCGGTGAAGATCCCGGCGGGCGTTGATGAAGGTGATCAGATCCGTCTGTCTGGTGAAGGTGAGAGTGCCGGTAGTGGTGGTGTCAATGGGGATTTGTATGTCTCTGTATCGCTCAAGAAACACGAGATTTTTACGCGCGAAGGCGTGGACCTACACTGCACTGTGCCGATTAGCTATGCCACGTTGGCATTGGGCGGTGAGCTAGAAGTGCCGACCCTAGAAGGTCGAGCCAAGCTGAAGGTGCCTGCTGGCACACAGTCAGGTAAATTGTTCCGACTACGTGGCAAAGGTGTTAAGAATGTACGTAATGCTGGCTTTGTTGGTGACTTGTATTGTGAAGTCGTGGTCGAGACACCGGTGAATCTGACCAAACGTCAAAAAGAGTTGCTGCAGGAATTTGAGGAAACAATCCATGCCGGGGGCAGTAAGCACAGCCCTAAGGAGAATTCCTGGGCCGATAAGATTAAGTCATTTTTCGATGACTTAGTAACTTAAAAACTTAGTAACTTAAAATTACCCGTGATTGGTGATTTACCTTGAATCAAAAAAGCCTGTCGTTTGACAGGCTTTTTTGTGTCTTGGCTATTGCTACTCGGCGTATCGACCTTAGGCAGCAGCTTGTTTCTGAAGTACGTAGCACGGTGTGTAGTGGCCAGATAGTTTCATTCGTTTTTGTTGCACAAAACTGTCGAGCAAGGAGTCGAGTGCCTGCATGATCGACGGATCACCATTGAGCTCGTACGGCCCATGCTTCTGGATTGCTTCGATGCCGTACGGTTTCACATTTCCAGCTACAATCCCAGAAAAAGCGCGGCGTAAATCCGCAGCTAAACGTGCTGCTGGTTGGTCGCGATTTAGGTTCAGTGCTGCCATATTCTCGTGTGAGGGGTCAAAGGCTTGTTGAAACGGCTCATCAATCGTTAAAGACCAGTTGTAGAAGAAGGCGTCGTCTAACTTACGCCGATTCTTGTAGACCTTGTGCATGGCGGACGCCATCGCGTTGGCGACTTCAATTGGATCGTTGATGATAATTTTGTACAGTGATTGTGCTTCTGCGCCGATCGTTTTTCCGATAAAGGCATCGAGTTGCTCAAAATAGGCTGCGCTTTCAGCTGGGCCAGTGAAAATCAGCGGCAAGTTGACATTCCGATTGTCTTCATGAAGCAGCACGCCCAAGATGTACAAAATTTCTTCAGCAGTGCCTGCACCACCTGGAAACACCACAATACCGTGACCGAGACGGACAAAGGCTTCGAGACGTTTTTCGATATCGGGCATGATGATCAACTCGTTAACCACCGCATTGGGCGCTTCAGAGGCAATAATGCCCGGCTCGGTGATACCAATGTAGCGCGGGTCAGCGATGCGTTGTTTAGCATGCGCAATGGCGGCGCCTTTCATTGGGCCTTTCATAGCGCCAATACCGCAGCCAGTACAAATATCGAGCTCGCGTAACCCTAATCGGTAACCAACTTCTTTCGTGTAGTCGTACTCAAGTTTGTTGATCGAGTGGCCGCCCCAGCAAACAATGAGATTTGGGCGTTTGCGGGGTTTTAGAGCGCGTGCATGGCGCAGTGTTTTAAACACCATGTCCGTGATCGATTCTTCCCGTTGAGCCCACATTTCGACCTGGTCTTGAAGAAACACAATATCGCGTAAGACTGCAAACAGATGATTACGAATACCCGCAATGATATTGCCGCCAACGAAGGCATTCTCCGGTGCGTTGGTCACCTTCAGCTTCACGCCGCGTGGCGCGCTGATGACCTCAATATCAAAGTCAGCATGCGCCGCGAGTAGGGCATGTCCATCGTCGCTATCGGCTCCAGTGCTTAATACAGCGAGCGCACAGTTACGAAACAGAGTGCGATACGCGCTGTTACTGGACCGTTGCAGCACTGCAATTTCGCTTTTGGAGAGCACGTCCAGATGGCCGTAAGGCGTGATGATTGCATTTACCATAGTGTTTAGAGTGATTTGGTTTAGACGAGTGACGAGTCGAGTATATCGTCGATGTATGGGAATCTAGTGTACAGACAAAAAAGGCTGTCCAACGGACAGCCTTTCAGGGTTGATTGTAGAACCTTAACGTTCAGCTGCCGCTTTTGAGACCAGCTGATCGACAACTTGGAACATTTGCAGACCTTTGCCCGCGAGTTGCTCAGACGTTAGATACTTGCCATCCACAATGACCGCTGGAACGCCGGTGGCTCCGGAATTCATGGTGATTTTACGTGCATTACGCATTTTGCTGTCAACAGCAAATGAATTGAACGCTGAAGTTACTTGTTCCTCAGTGAACTCGTAGTTTCCTAGGAATGCAACCAATTGATCCAGTGTATTGATGTTGCTGCGCTTTACGTGTAGTTCAGCGAAAAAATCATCGTAGGCCTGGCCAGGGGCACCGAGGGCTTCCATGGTGTAGAACGCCTGACCGTGAAACTCCCAACGTTTACTGAACAACGCAGGAACTTTCACAAACTCGGCATTCTCAGGTTTGTTTTTCAACCATTGTTTTACCGAAGGCTCTAGTGCGAAACAATGACCGCAGCCGAACCAGAATAGTTCAACCACTTCGATTTTCTCGCCGGTGGAGACTTTCATTGGTTTCGACACGTTTTTGTATTTTGAGGCATCAACCTCTTGGGCAATGGTTTCACCTTGACAGGCCATAAGCAGGACAGCGCAGATGGCAAACGCACTGGTTCGTAAAGTTTGAGCCATAGAAGAAGTGTGTTTTAGCATGTTTGTTCTCAGTCAGTTTTAAGTTAGTTGTTTGGCAAAATGCCATACCTGTTTTGACGTGTACAGATATTTTACTAGGGTTATACCTCAAGCTAGATTAACGTTGACTTAACAAGCCGCCGCAAATCGATTTAGGCTTGATGATTGTTGTTCGAGAGACGTGCAATCAGCCGTTGATGAATATTCTCGAAGCCGCCGTTGCTCATGATAACAATGTCCGATGGTGTTTGCGTAGATTCCGTCATTTGCAGCAACTCGGTCAACAGTGTGTCGGTATCGGTATACACCGTGGTGGTGGCATCACTCAAGTTTTCAATCGGCCAGGGTAGGTCTGAACCGGCGAACAGTAACACGTGGTCAGCTTGCTTGAGCGCTGATTTTAGTGTGTCTTTGTGCACACCGCTACGCATTGTGTTCGAGCGAGGCTCTAGCACCGCGATCAGTGTGTGCTCAGGCGCCTGATTTTTGGCTGCCTGTAATGTGGTTTGGATGGCGGTTGGATGGTGGGCAAAATCATCAAATACGCGGATACCCGCATGATCGTAGCGCTTTTCCATTCGTCGTTTGACCGATTTGAATTGGCTCAATGCCTCAGCCGCATGCGGTAATTGAACACCAACGTGGTGAGCAGCTGCGACGGCCGCGAGGGCATTCCACATATTGTGATCGCCAATCAACTCCCAGCTGACGTCGACGGTTTCTTCCGCGTGCTCAATCGTAAATTGTGAGGCATCACTGCACTGCTTGATTGCACGCCAGGCCGAGTCTATGGTGCCGAAAGTGTCGCGCTCGCTCCAAAGGCCTTTTTCCAAGACCTCATCCAGTGCCGTTGCCTGTGCATTTTGAATGATCTTGCCATGCCGTGGCACCGTGCGGATCAAATGGTGAAACTGGGTTTGAATTGCTGCCAAATCCGCGAAAATATCAGCGTGGTCGAACTCAAGGTTGTTGAGAATTAAGGTGCGCGGACGGTAATGCACGAATTTTGATCGCTTGTCACAGAATGCCGTGTCGTACTCATCGGCTTCAATCACGAAAAACGGTGTGTCACCGCCCAACCGAGCGGATTCACCAAAGTTTTCTGGTACGCCGCCAATCAGGTATCCTGGCGCCAATTGGTTGTACTCCAGTATCCAAGCAAGCAAGCTGCTGGTGGTGGTTTTACCGTGTGTGCCTGCCACTGCGAGTACCCAACGATTATGCAAGACGTTTTCGCCTAGCCATTGTGCGCCAGAGGTGTATCTCAGCCCGCTGTCGAGCACTTTCTCTAGCTCAGGATTGCCTCGTGAGATGCTGTTGCCTACGATCACGAGGTCGGTATCGGCAGGAATATTGTTCGCTCGGTAGCCCTCGGATAATGCGATGCCCAACGACTCAAGTTGGGTGCTCATCGGTGGATACGTATTCGCATCCGAGCCAGTAACGGTATGTCCCAGGTCACGTGCCAGCCGCGCAACACCGCCCATAAAAGTGCCACAGATACCAATAATATGAATGTTCATACTTAACTCGCGCTCGGCTGCATTTGTGACATTTGTATTTGCTGCACAACCTGCATGTCTACGAACAGCATAATAATGATGTACGCGGTGATCATATACGAGGCGAGTGTTATCAGTGTGGCCTTCAAAAAGGAGCACTCCAATGTTTCACGCAGAATTGAAATCGCTAGATAAAATCCCCAGAATTGCACCACGACCACAAAGGCCGCCAAGCCTTCAGTTAGGCCAGCCAGACTCATGATGACGGCACCAACGATGGACACGCCAAGTGACGCCGTCGACATTTGGATAAATCGTGCAGACTTATCGTGTATACCTAGCACGGCGTAGTCAATTGCCAGGCTGACGATTACAGAACAGGCGGCAGCACCAAAGGGCGAACCAATAATCGGATCGTTGGCAGCCAGCAGCGTGAACAAGGCGATGGCGATGAAAAACATCCACACCAGGGCTTGCGGGTTATACGACACATCTTTCGGTGCGCGCTGTAAAATATAGAGTTGAACTATTTGTTGAACAATTGACATTCGCTTGTTGGGCTGGGCAGGACTAGAAACTAAGTTTTTGCGGTGCCACCGTGGTAGCATCAGCGCATGAGTATACTAAAAACCAGACTAAAAACAGATTAATGAATTACCTCATTGAGGCGCAATCACAGCTCAAGGATATCGAGCCGCTTTTCGACCAATTAAAGCAAACTTCAGGTGTTGTGGCGGTAGACACGGAGTTTCTACGTGAGAAAACTTACAACGCTCGACTGTGTTTGATCCAACTTGGAATCGGTGATGACCAGTATTGCATTGATGTGCTCGCGATTCCGGATTTATCATCAATCAAGGCGCTGTTTACGGAACCCGCGGTACTCAAGCTATTTCATGCCGCCCGGCAAGATATGGAGGTGTTGTATCAGACGCTCGGTGTGTTGCCGACACCGATTTTTGATACGCAACTCGCCGCGGCTTTTTGTGGCGCGGATATGCAAATCGGTTATGCCGCGTTGGTGCAGGAGATCACCGGCACTGAGCTACCGAAGACACAGTCACGTACGGATTGGACCCGGCGACCATTGAGTCAGGAACAACTGAAGTACGCCGGTGAAGACGTTGAATATTTGGCGTCACTCTATCACGAATTGGAGCAACGTTTAGAAATCCAGCAGAAGACCGCGTGGTATACCGAAGAGATAGTCAGCTATTACGATGTCGATAAGTACCAGATTGATCCTGAACTGGCTTATAAGCGCTTGTCCGGCGGTAATTTGTCGTTAAAACAGCAATACTTGCTAAAGGCCCTGGCCGCGTGGCGCGAATCTTGTGCGCAGCAACGGGACATTCCTCGCTCCTGGGTGATCCGCGATGACAAATTGTACGAATTAGTCATTCAGCGACCGACCACCGAGCAGCAAATACGTTCGCTTCAGTCGTTTGGGCGTAAGTCTGCCAATTACTTGATTCCACAGGCGTTGGACGTGATCAAACAAACGAAATCCGGCGAGAAGCGCTTATGGCGACGCGTCGAACCCTTGAGCAAACAGGAAAAATCGGTCTGTAGTAAGCTGATGAAGGAAGTTGCCAATAAGTCTAAGAGCTTATCTGTGGCCCAAGCCTTGTTGGGGACCCGCAAAGACATTGAGCACTTATTTCGTCATCGACAATCCAAAAAACTGTTGCGCGGTTGGCGGCAGGCTGTAATTGGTGAGCACCTAA
>JAUHZM010000392.1 GCA_030426005.1 Gammaproteobacteria bacterium | reverse complement strand
TGGAATGTTGACTGGCGAAATCGAGAATTGGTGTGAGTTCGTCAGAGTAGATTGAGTCCAGGCAACGACAGAAAATTAGGTCTGCGTCTGTATGAATTTGGTGGCTGAAGGCCTGGATTAAGCTGGTTTTTCCGATGCCAGACTCACCGTGCACAACAACCGCTGCGCCGCGATGTTCGCTCAACGCTCCAGCCATTGACGACAGTGCTGCGAGCTCGGCTTTTCTACCAATAAACATAGATTTCTCAATCACATAGTTAACTGTTTGGATTTGGACATCTATTGAATACCAAGATTAGAATATGGTTGAATTGTAAAAATGGGACATTGGACTTTTAAATCTTTAGGCACCGAGTTCGGGCTGCTCGCGTGACTGCCGGTCTGGAGCTGTTTCAAACTGCAGAGGTGCCTGTATCGCTGCGACCGTTTGTTCGGCGCGCGCTGTATGTGTGCGTGGAAGACGCAATCGACACGGTGATTCAGCCGCGACCAACCGGCTACCAATATCTTATCTGGGTGGTGCGAGGTGAACTGATACAGGAAGTAGGTGGTGAGCATCGCTACGGGAGTGGCAAGGTGTTTCTACCGGGTCAGATCAAGGATCATGACATCGCCATTCGTTACACCGGCAAGGTGGTGATGCTGATGCTTGAATTCACGGCATTGGGTTGCTACCAGTTATTCGGCATTCCCGGGCGGGCCACGCTCAATCAGTCGCCAACTCTCGAGTCAATGTGTACTACCGGCGGCGAGTTTCAACGTAACTTGCTGACTCAATCAGTTTCGATGGATGAGGAAAATATCTCTGCAAGGTTTGACGTGCTGTTCCGCAATTTGGAAGACGTCGCATCGACGTTGACATCGGTTCCAGATTACCTTGTTACTGCATTGCGTGAGATTGAAACGCGAGATGGTGCGATTAAGGTGGCCGAGCTGTGTGATCGTATTCGAATTTCACGCAGACAATTCACGCGTCGATTCAGCGAAATTGTTGGTGTGGCGCCGAAACACTTTTGCCGCGTAATCCAATTGAATAAAGCCATGGAAGCGTTGATGTCTGATAACGCTACACTGATCAGCGAAATCGCTAACAACGCCGGCTACTTTGATGAAGCGCACCTGATTCATACCGTACAGGACTTTTTCGGGTTGCCGGTAAAGGCAGTTGCAGAGAAGGAACATCCAGCCGTACTCAAAATGCATTCAAGTTCACGGCGGATCTAAAGGGAGCTTTCTCGAGGCCTAAAATCATCAAAATTAGGTATACCCAGTAATTCTCCAGCGCAAAAATGCGTATGGGCACGGATTCTTTTGCGCATGATCGATCGTACGCTTGCTCCATTCAGATGACACAAGAATGAGCAAGTTAAACACAATGACGTTCACCACCTTAGGGTTACTTGGGCGAAGGCAAGCAGGTAAACCACGTGACCTTCTCTCGTCTGCAATAATCCGCTGTGTCGCATGTGTGCTGCTACTCGCGTGCAGTGCTAACTCCGCCGTGGTAGGAGCAGTTGAGGGAACACCGTACAATTTGAGCGGGCCGATGG
>JAUHZM010000150.1 GCA_030426005.1 Gammaproteobacteria bacterium | reverse complement strand
ATTCACTGCACTGTAGCGCAGCTAGCGTTACGATACCAAGCTAAAACACCGACACTCGATCAAAAGCCAAATTATTATGAGCCAAAACGAATACACACCACCCAAGGTCTGGCAGTGGGAAAATGAAAACGGCGGCCAGTTTGCAAATATTAATCGCCCAACGGCGGGCAGCCGATTCGAACACGAATTACCGGTTGGCAAGCACCCATTGCAGCTTTATTCTCTAGCAACGCCCAACGGCGTTAAGGTCACTATATTGCTAGAAGAGCTTTTGGCCAAAGGCATTTCTGGTGCCGAATATGATGCCTACCCAATCCGAATTGATAAAGGTGACCAGTTCGGCAGCGGTTTTGTAGCGGCCAATCCGAACTCAAAAATCCCAGCCCTAGTGGATCACAGCGGTCCTGAGCCAGTACGGGTATTCGAATCCGGTGCCATTCTTCTATACTTGGCGGAAAAATTTGATGTATTCCTACCAACGGACCCAGCAGCACGAACCGAAACACTTAACTGGCTATTCTGGCAGATGGGCAGTGCGCCCTACCTGGGTGGCGGCTTTGGGCATTTTTATTGTTACGCTCCCTACAAGATGGAATACCCGATTGATCGGTTTGCGATGGAGGTTAAGCGCCAGCTTGACGTACTCGATCAACGCCTGGCCGAGAGTCAGTATCTGGGTGGTGAAGACTACACCATTGCAGACATTGCTGTATGGCCCTGGTACGGCGCGCTGGCGTTAAACCAGGTGTATGAAGCAGCGGAGTTTCTACAAACTGAGTCGTATCAGCATGTGATGCGCTGGGCCCGACAAATCGAGCAACGCGACGCCGTCCAACGCGGTCAGATGGTCAATCGCACCTGGGGCGATCCGAAAGGGCAACTGCACGAGCGACACAGTGCAGCTGACTTTGAGACCAAAACGCAAGATAAAGTGAGCGACGACACTACGTCGTAGCGCCGGTGTTTCGATTACAGACTCAGCTCGCTCACAACATAAAGCGTGTCCGACATCCGCGGTTGCTGCACGTCGTTAACATGGTTCACCACGGCTGCGTTCAATGACGTTGCGAGCTGGGTAAGTTTTTGCAGTAAGGCTTCTGATGGTTGAAACACATCGATCACTCCGTCACACCAGCTGAGTTCCTCAGCCCTTCCACCTTGTTGATACAAGACTGAAACGCTGTCGCCCTCATCGATGATGCACGAAAAGTCATTGTCGTCCTCAACACAGGACAACCACTCGGTTTTTGAAATAGGTGATGCCACGCCGCTCCCTGCTGCGACACGATTGATGGATAGGTGATAGCTCATTTTGACCTCGTTGGGATTCCACACTTGTGGATTTCCATTCCCCCTACACAAGGTCACAGTACCCGAGTTGAGCCCAAATTCGTAACGGCATTTGATGATCGGTCAAAATGTTTCGATAAACGGTCCTCTTCAGCGCCAACTAACCAAAAGTTAACCTAACTGGTGAGAGTTTTGCTGATTTCCCGCACTAACTAGGTAACAAACAAGATTTCAGCGCAGCACGAACCCAACACCGTACACCGCTGACTGGCAGTGACTTTCCAACCGCGGGTCACTGCATAGGGAAACCGCGCTCAGGGATGAGTATTTTTTTAGCCCGCCTCGTCGAGAAGCAAGATAAGCCAGCTAGGAATAAACTTGTTTGGCCCGCGATCTACTGGCGGCGGCGGTGGCGTCGCTGCACCAACTTCTACCGCCCCGATATCAGGCTGCGCATCACGTGAAGCACCCAGAATATCGGTTTGTGGCGCCCCAGTTGTGAGTCCCGCATTCACCACCACACTGTTCCCGGCTGGTCGACCATACTCATTCACCAGCGACGTAAAAACTGCACGAATGCTGGCGAAACCGCCATTAAAGGCGTTCCCGTTGTAGCTCGGAATCGGCACACCAGTTAAATCAGGCAGCTGCGGATTCACGACAATCCGCTGTGCGTCCTGACTGAATCGAACTTCTTGTGCCGTGTCGGCCGGAATCGCCTGCCCACCATTGAAATAGAGGTTGCGTTGCAATGCTACCGAGGCGTTATCGCCGGTTGGCGCATCAAACACATCCGCCCCGGTAAAGCCTTCCGCCCCCATACTGCCGGACGGGTCAGACCAAATATTATTGTTCAGTTGGATATTCTCGTTAGCTTGATTGCTCCCAACTGCGAGCAGGCGGGCTGCAAAACTTCGCGATGGCAAATCACCAACCACCGTATTGAAGCGAAAAGTCACATCACGCGACCCTTGGACGGTCAGTGCGCTACGCTGCATGCGAGTCGAATTTCCGAGCAGCAGATTGTTCTCAATCAGCACGTCCTGCGCTTCGAAATTAGCCGTGCCGTCTTCACCGACACGAATAAAACTCTGACCATCACTGCCCTGCCAATTGAACAGGATATTACGCTGCACACGAATCTGCCGCGAACCAAGAATCCCATCACTACTGCCGTTACTGTCTTTGATCACAATAAAAGAGCTGGTGGACGACTGCGACTGAGTATTGAAAAACACATTATCGCGAATCGTCACGTTTTCGACGCTGTTCACATCAATGTGCTCATCTGATCCCTGCTGGTTGTAGAACATATTACCTTCCACCAGCACATCCCGCGCGCCATTATTGATCTTGAGCAGGTCGTTATTGGTGCTGTCGTGAATAATGTTATTGCGCAGTGTCACGCGTGATACTTGTGTGGTCTGAATTTGAATTACCAGCGCACCGGTATTCGACGCCGCATGCGCAATGTCAAACCCTTCCAGGGTGACGCCGGCGCAGGTATAACAGATCACCACCGCCCCATCATTATGACGCAACCGTGCCTGATATGGCTGCGAAGACCGAATCGTAATGCCATTATTGAATTGACGATCCAGACGCACGCGTCCCGAATACAGACCTGGCGAGACCAAAATGGTTGCCCCATCCGGCACTTGATCAAACGCATAACTAATGCTTTGCCACGGATTTTGCGCGCTCCCATTCGCGGGCAAATCACTGCCCGAGGTCGCCACATAGAACGTCTGCGCCGACACGCAACCACACATGACGAGCCATACCGCACCACCAACGATGCAACGCCAGCCAGCGAAACCAGTTCGCATAGTATTTCTCCTCTGAAGTTATTAACCCCTGACACATGTCAGCCCGACCCATCGGAGAAGACAGAGTATCAGACTCTGGCATGGCGTGCTCCTAGCTTACACGAATAGTCGTTTATGGGTACGGAGTGTATGATGCATCAGGTTCTAACAATAATAACAATGCGATTCACATTATGACTCAATCAAGCACCTCGGATGCTGTCATCATCGGTGGCGGTCACAACGGTCTTACTTGTGCCTATTATCTGGCTCGTGCAGGCCTCAAAACCTGCTTACTGGAACGGCATCACGAGGTCGGCGGTGCCGCGATAACCGAAGAGTTTCACCCAGGTTTTCGGAATTCCGTGGCGTCGTACACTGTTTCTCTGCTACAGCCCAAAGTCATTCAGGACATGCAGCTCGAGCAACATGGTTTGAAGGTGGTTTTGCGTAAAATTGATAATTTTCTACCATCCGAACACGATCATCTGCTGGCCGGTCGCAACGGACTGACCCAGCAGGAAATCGCTCGACACAGCGCGCACGACGCACAACAATATCTGCGCTACCAACAAGACCTGCATGCCATTGTTAATTGGTTGCGGGAATTTCTATTGGAAGTGCCACCCAACGCGGGAGGTGGTTTGGCAGACCTAATCGCCTTGCTTAAAATGGGGCGCACTGCGAGCAAGTTGTCGCTTGCCTCACAAAGCAAGTTACTGGACTTTTTTACTAAGTCCGCCACCGAGATTCTGGACCAATACTTTGAGCATCCGCTGGTGAAAGCGCTGTTTGGCTTTGATGCTGTGGTTGGTCACTTTGCTTCTCCACACGAGCCCGGTTCAGCTTATGTGCTATTGCATCATGTGTTTGGTGAAGCTGCCGGGGTACGCGAGGCCTGGGGGCATGCGATCGGTGGTATGGGCGCGATCACGCAAGCCATGCGCCGTGCCTGCGAATCCGTTGGTGTGGAGATCGAGACCAGCGTCAGCGTGACTGGCATCGAAACCAACAACGACCGGGTTGCTGCCGTTTTGAGCGAGGATAAGCGTTACCCATGTCGCATCGTGGCTTCCTCAGTACATCCAAAAATTCTGTTCGAATCCTTACTGGCACCAGAGGTGCTCAGCACCGAATTTCGCACCCAGATCGCCAACTACAAATCGCACTCCGGCACGTTCCGTATGAATGTGGCACTGGATACGTTACCAAAGTTTCGCAACGCGCCAGCTAACCCAGACCACCTGACTGCTGGCATTATTATGGCGCCTAGTCTGGACTACATGGATCAGGCCTGGCTAAGCGCCAAGCAGCAAGGTTGGTCCGATAAGCCAATTGTCGAAATGTTGATTCCATCCACTCTGGACGACTCACTCGCACCTGCGGGCAAACATGTTGCGAGTTTATTTTGCCAACAGTTCAGCTACACCCTGCCTGACGGTCGCAGTTGGCAAACCGAACGCGAGCGCGCCGCAGACCATATTATTGACTGCGTAGATAGTTTTGCGCCGGGATTTAAGAAGTCTGTGCTTGGGCGTCAAATACTGAGCCCGTGGGATTTAGAGCAGCGATTTGGTTTGATAGGCGGCGATATTTTTCATGGCCGGATGAGTTTAGATCAATTATTTTCTGCCCGACCAGTATTGGGACAAGCAGCGTATCGCGCACCAGTTCAAGGCTTGTATATGTGTGGCAGTGGCACACACCCAGGCGGCGGCGTCACCGGCGCACCAGGACACAATGCCGCGCAGCAAGTGTTGCGTGACCGACGCTGGTGGCGACGCGGATGGTAAATCACGTAGGCACCAGCAGCACTAAGTGCTAAGGTTACAGCCATGAAGCGACTATTTGAGTACATTCGCCTGGTGCTGTTTGTTGGTGGCGTTTTGCTGGGGATTCAGGTGCCCGGCTTCGTCGATCAATACGGTCAGCGCTTAGAGGCGCATGCACTCGAGTCCACACGCAGCCTCAGCGACTTCCAGAAAGACGCAGATCGTTATTTCGATGGCAGCATCGAAAAGCTTGTCACGCACTATCAGAAAAATCCCGACCAGGTGGTGCAGCAAGGCGGCAGTAATATCAACACCTTGTACCAACGCCAACAAACCTTACAGGCAGCGTATCGGGCCTTTACCGCCAGCTTGTGGTCCCCTTACATACAGACCCTGTTTAGCCCTGTCGCCGATATTCGTGCGCAAGCCATCGAGAGCTACGATTTCTCCGTCATGCTTAACAGCCACGCGATTATTGCTGGTCTAATCGCCGGTCTCTTACTCGGTGTTCTGCTTGAAATCACGCTCGGCCTGTTGCGACTGATCTTCAACCGTCGCCCTCGTTCTCGACGCCCCCTGCGTCACCGACCTTCACGTTAAGCGCAGAATCGAATCTGGATTCAATGAGTATCCACCGACCGAGTATGGTAGGGTACAAGTCACATAAAAATAGCAAATAAGAGACCTCGTCATGCCCGTTCTCGTGATGTGTCAGGATGCCGAAAACGCATCTGAACTGCGCCAACAACACCATGCTGCCCACGCTGAGTACATCGAAACTGTACTGGCGCTGGTGTGTGTCACTGGCGCAATGTGCCAAACCCCAAATGCAATTGAAAACGATATCCAGGAAGGCACATGCTTTATCTTTGACACCGACGACATGGCGGTTGCCCGCAAGCTGATGCAATATGACCCCTATGCACAGGCCGGCGTCTATAGCGAAGTGGCATTCGTAAAGTTCAATCCCTCTGCCGGATACTGGATCACTGGTATTCCAGGTGTTATTCCAGGCGCTGGTAAGGCGAGCGACTAAGCTCGATATCTCGCCATTCAGCCCACACACTCCACCGCGCCCATCGTGGACGACAAAGATGTGTAATTATGTTACATTTTTGCGCGAGCTAGACACAGATCCGTTCGACTACTCGTAGGTCACAAAGAAGTGACTCGATTCGTTTCTAGGCGCATTCCAATGCCTTTGGGTCAGAACCCATACTGTTTCGGTGTTCACCTGCCTCTCTAGGTAGTTCTTCGGATTCTGTAATTTAATTAGAAAACTGTCGGCAGGAATAACATCTGACCGACGCTCATAATAAAAGCAACAATAAGCGCACCAAGCAAATCATCGGAGACATACGTAATGAGAACCCCTCTCTCTGCGGTAATTAAGGTCATAATTACCAGCTTAACCCTCGTGATCAGTTCCGCTCACGCCGCCGACACTACCGACACTCGCGTTGAGGCGCTGTTGGCGAAAATGACGCTGGCAGAAAAGATCGGTCAAATGAACCAGTACAATGGTTTTTGGGATGTAACCGGCCCAGCCCCCAGCGAGGGCGATGCCAAAAATAAATACGATCACATTCGATCCGGTCTCGTCGGCTCGGTGCTGAATGTCAGTGGTGTCGAAGATGTGCGAGCGCTCCAAAAGCTGGCAGTCGAAGGTTCTCGCCTCGGCATTCCATTGATCTTTGGCCTGGACGTTATTCATGGCCATCGCACCGTGTTTCCAATTCCGTTGGCCGAAGCCGCCAGCTGGGACTTGGGCGCAATCGAATTATCCGCCCGTTTGAGCGCAGTTGAAGCGTCTGCACGTGGCGTAAATTGGACCTTCGCGCCGATGGTGGATATCTCCCGCGATGCGCGCTGGGGCCGAGTTATGGAAGGTGCTGGCGAAGATACTTATCTGGCACAAAAAGTCGCCGTTGCTCGTGTTCAGGGTTTTCAGGGCGACGACCTGTCGCGTGCTGACACTATTGCCGCGACTGCAAAGCACTTTGCTGGTTACGGCTTTGCCGAAGCTGGCCGCGACTACAACACCGTCGACCTTGGTACCACGACTCTCTATAACGTGGTGCTGCCACCCTTCAAAGCCTCTGTGGATGCTGGCGTGGCCACGATTATGAATGCATTCAATATTCTGAATGGCATTCCAGCGACCGGTGATGCGTTCTTACAGCGTGATATTTTGAAAGACCAATGGGGCTTCAAGGGCTTCGTCATTTCAGACTGGGGTTCGGGTAAAGAAATGGTCTTGCACGGCTTTGCTAAAGATCTCGAACACGCCGCACAACTGGCGGTAACGGCGGGTTCAGACATGGACATGGAAAGCTATATGTACGTCAAGCACTTGGAAGGCCTGGTGGCTGCAGGGAAAGTGGACGAAGCTTTGATCGATGATGCTGTACGTCGCATCCTCAAGGTGAAATTCGACTTAGGCTTGTTTGATGATCCGTATCGATATGCCGACCCAGTTCGCGAAAGCACCTTGATCAATCACCCTGAGCACCATGCAGCCGCCTTAGACGTGGCGAAGAAATCCATGGTGCTGCTCAAAAACGACAAGCAACTGCTACCGCTATCAAAAACCGAAGGCAAAATCGCCATCATCGGTGACTTGGCGGACGATAAGAACAGCCCACTGGGGAGCTGGCGTATTGGCTCGATAGATAACACCGCCGTGTCATTGACCGAAGCCGTTGCCAAGTACCGCGAGGCGG
>JAUHZM010000149.1 GCA_030426005.1 Gammaproteobacteria bacterium | reverse complement strand
GACCTGACAGTAGCACACTCTACTACGCTTCTGTTGCGTCGGGATTCAAGAGCGGCGGCTTTAACGGTGGATTTTTAAATATTGATCCAGTGGTCGCGAATCGTCAGATTCAGCCTTTTGATCCGGAATTCGTGACTGCTTATGAAGTCGGTATGAAAGCAGACTTGTTGAATTCCAAGATGCGTTTGAATGCCTCTTTGTTTTACAACGACTTTAAAGATCTTCAGGTATTTACGTTGGTGAATAGCGGCACGACACCTATCTTAGTATTGGATAATGCAAGCAACGCGAATTCACTTGGCCTAGAGCTAGACTTCTCCGCTGTTTTGGCTCAAGGGTTGACAGCCAATCTTAATGCTGCATTTATAAGCAGTGAGTTGGAGAACTTCATCGATGAAACTACTGGTCAAGACTACTCGGGTAACAAACTGACGCAGACTCCGGATACCTCGGTCAGCGGTTATGTGAACTACGAATACCCGCTTTCCAGAGGTGGCTACATCACTGCTCAAGCAGGATTTGCCTATAAAGACGATTTGTTCTTCTCAACGGACAACAACCCGTTTGTGGCGCAGGAAGCGTATACGCTAGTGAGTAGCCGAGTCGCATATGTCAGTCCGACTGAAACTTGGTCCGTGGCTTTATTTGTGAATAACCTTACCGATGAACGCTATTTGACGAACGTTTCCGACATCCGTGACCTAACCGGGTCTTATGTACGCACCTACGGTTTGCCTCGGACATACGGTTTGGAACTATCGGTTGACTTTTAATTATCGTCAATCGTGAGCCCGAGGTTGGTTCTCGGGCATTGACTTAACCTATGCGGGGGAAGATGTGATGCGTGTACATCAATTTATTTTGTCGTTTGTCATTTTGTTAACGGCAGCGGGGGCCAACGCTGCCGAAGTTCGGTCCATTTCCAGAGAAGTTAAAAGCGAGCTGGACGGTGAAACAATCTGGACTGTGTACGTAAAGTGTGCCGGAGTTTCAGAAGAGCGCTCGATTGAGCGACATGACGCTAGTCGAAAATGGTGTTCAGAAGACTTACCAACCATGTGTTCGAGAAAAAAGGTAAAAGCCGCAAACAATGTTTGTGGTTCGCACTTTGAGCGTTTGGTAGGTGAGTACCGTGTTGAAAAAGCGAAACAAGAAGCTGAAGCAGACTAAGAGAAAACCGAAGAAATACCTAACACCTCTTTACAAGTTTGACTTTACTCAGCAAGAAAGAGGTGTGAAGTTTCATGTTATAGGTCACTGGCAGTTGGTGCCTTGATTGGTGCTACAGACCCAACTATTCGAAATTTGTTCACCGCTCGCAGGCGTGATCGTGCCACTTGGCAATTCGACCGTCGCAACTAAAAAGTCACAATTACCCGTATTAGTCGGAACCGTCACCTGAACCGATGACTCGCCCGCAGTAACATCAACAATGTGAGACTGCGCTCCGTCGCTGTCGGCAAAAATACGGTAGGTTCCAGCGGGAAGGTTATCAGCAGACGCTGTGCCACCGCTCTCCCCACAGTTTGCCAGCACGTTATCATTTTCGTCGACTATCAATACAAAACGTGAGAAGGGGTTATCACTGTCCAGCGATGCAGCGACTATATTGCTCACCGCTGTGGTTGAGGTTTGCGCATGAGCGGGTAGAACAATGGCGTTAATCAGCGGCCTGTGCCAAATAGGCAGTGTTGCCCCACCGATTAGTGCGATTTTTAGTGAGCGTCTTCTTGAAGTTTCCATTGCAATGCTTTCTGTCTGTATGGGAGGCACATGAGGTAGTTAAACCGTTAATTTATGTTAACATTTCAACAGGCTTTTACTAGATTAAAAAGGAAAGGGTTGATGAATAAGTTACGAATTATGCTGCTTGGTTTGGCTTGCTTGGTAAGCGCAGCGGCCACTGCACAATCTCAATATGGCAATAAAGTCGTGGTTGTTCCACTGATGGGTGAAGAATCCACCTGGCGAGGGAGCTGGCAAGTCGATACCAGCTATTCGAAGGCCGAGGTCGTTGAGGAAGGTGGTAGCAGTTACATTGCGGTTCAGTCGCATACGTCCAGCTTGGCAAATATGCCGCCGGCTACCGAGTATTGGAATTTGGTTGCCGCCTCTGGTGCAACCGGCGCCCAAGGTGTGGCCGGCCCTAAAGGTGACAAAGGCGATACTGGAGACACTGGCCCAAAAGGCGACAAAGGTGATAAAGGCGATACTGGGGACACCGGTCTCAAAGGGGATAAGGGTGACAAAGGTGATACCGGCGACACTGGCCCAAAAGGCGACAAAGGTGATAAAGGCGATACTGGGGACGCCGGTCTCAAAGGGGATAAGGGTGACAAAGGCGATACTGGAGACACTGGCCCAAAAGGCGACAAGGGTGATAAAGGCGATACTGGGGACACGGGCCTTAAAGGCGACAAGGGTGACAAAGGTGATACCGGAGATACTGGCCCAAAAGGTGACAAGGGCGATAAAGGCGATATTGGTGACACAGGCCCAAAAGGTGATCAGGGTGACAAAGGCGACGTTGGTGGAATTGGACCACAAGGTATTCCAGGTCCGGCTGGGACTGATGGTGCAGACGGTACGATTGTTAGCGTAGACGGTACGACCATCTTTGAAACGATTCCTGATGCAACTAAACCAAATGAGAAGACCCTGAGTGGCATTGTCTACTCAGCTGGTTCCAGAATTCAAATTACAACCCCGGACGCCAATCTGCCTGATCAAAAAGTGATTGCGTTTAATCCTTCAGGCTTGACCGCGCGAACTTCCTCGCCTGTTAATATCCGCGACCCCTGGCTTGGTTTGAACTACATCATTGCAACGCAGGGGATTTTCCCTTCTCGCTCAGGAGCGGAACCGTACATCGGTGACATTGTGATGTTTGGCGGTAACTTCGCCCCTAGAGGCTGGGCTTTTTGCCAAGGGCAATTGTTGTCTATTGCTTCAAACTCGGCGTTATTTTCCATCCTTGGAACCATGTATGGCGGCGATGGGCGCACCACCTTTGCTCTGCCTGATCTGCGCGGTCGGTCCCCGATCGGTGTTGGGCATGGACCTGGTTTAATGCTGATTGAAGAGGGTGATAGAGGTGGTGCCGAAACATTGCAATTAGTGTTACCAGTCCAATAAATTGCTTTCAAGTAGTCAACCTAATTGCAAATGAACGTTGTTCTCTGGGTGGCTGTGCTGGGTGTGGCAGCCGCTCTAGCCCCGTTTTGTACACAGGCTGCCTCAGCACAGCATGTCGACGCTGAGGTCGTCATCGCGATCGTAGATGATGGGTTTAACCCAGACCACAAACTATTTCGGGGCATGGTCTGGCGTAACCTAACTGAAATCCCTAATAATGAGGTTGATGAAGATAATAACGGAGCGGCGGACGACATCGTAGGTTGGGATGTATCAGATATGGATGGAGATGTGTTGCCTGCAACTGAACGGCAACCAGAGCTACATCACGGCACTTTTATCGCAGGCATCATTGCCCAGACGCTCCGAGATCAACTGGGTGAGCGAGATGACTATCCTATCAAATTGATGTTCGTCAAAGCAGTATCCGATGCCTCAAACCGTACTACCGTTCAAGACGGCTATTTGGGGTTGGACTATGCGCTGAAAAGTGGCGCAGATGTTGTGAATTTGAGTTGGAGCGGCGGTTTGGTTGATGCGCAGTCCAAGCAGGCTCTGGCACGCATAGCGAGCAGCGATAGTTTTGTCGTAGCTGCCATGGGGAATTACTATCAAGACGAACCGATTTACCCCGCTGCACACAGCCAAGTATTTGCGGTGACTGGTGTTGATGAAAGTGGTAAATCGATTGACGGAAACTTAGGCGAGGAAGCGGACCTGACCGCTATGGGGTCAGAGGTGGCGTCGGCGGACGTGGCCAGTAACGATGGCGTTCGCAGAGACCGAGGTACCTCGATCGCCACCGCCCGTGTCTCGGCTGCAGTAGCACTGATGAAGTTGGCTCGCCCTTCAATAACTAAGCTTGAGATAGAGTCATGCTTAAGTATGACATCGTACGCTGTCGACAAGCTGAATCCACTTTTTCCTGGCCAGTTTGGTGCCGGTGCACTGAATATTCCTGCAGCAGTTAATTGCGTTAAATCTGGATTGCCGCTCAATCACACGTTTAACAACCCAGAAGGCGTGTTGCTGTTCAGCAAAGGTAAGGAGCGAAGAGCGCAGCTTGATTGGCAAATTAAACCGGATGGAGTGTATTCCGGTGTTGTGCTCAAACCGTTTTTTGAAGGTAAGAACTTTTCCGTACAGGTTACAATCTCCTCAATGGGTGGTGAGCCTCTATGGCAAGGACCCGCCGGCGAACTGCCGCATCATTTAGAATTTGCCAGCCAAGATATTCAAATCAAGTTGCACGCTAAAGGCCGTAAAGATTTTCGCTTTGGTCTGCGGTATGCGTTCAACTTGATTCAACTTTCTAAACGCTATTGCGACGGTCGCGAGCAGATCGAGGCGGAAGGGCTGTACGTTGATGGTAGTGGCGATGCGGATTATGCGCATCTGAGCAACTGTGAATGGCTGGTCGTGCCGCCCAAAGGCAAAAATGCACAAATCACGTTTACTCGGCTTGATACAGAGTTGCATAAAGACATTATTCACCTGTTTGCTGGTCAGACCACGGAACAACGGAATCTGCTTTTGAAACTAAGCGGGCAGGAGCTACCGCCGCCACTGCTGGTCCAAGGTGGACATCCCGCTTTGCTCTGGTTTGTGAGTAATCGCGAGAATAGTGGGGCTGGGTTTGAATTCAAGGTAGACTACGTAGAAGCTAAGTAGTTCGATTCGGCGTTCGCCAACGTTAAGGCTTGGGGCGGCTTCGAGCTACCAATGGCCTGGATACATGGAAATTGGAGGGAGTATGACGCGAATCATAACGGTTCTTTTGGGGCTTTTCTTGGCTGGCTGTGCCGCTAAACGAGATTCTGCAACGCTGGTCTTTACCGGCTCGGCGCCAGCGAAGTATCAATCGCTGCCACAACCGGTGCAGCTATTATCCTGCAACAACACCCAAATCGATACGGAAATGGCGTGGACCCGAGAGACTTTAAAGTCGGTGCCCTATGGCTGGCAGGACGATGGTGACGACCGGTTTTTCATCAGTAAATACTACGTCGCGTCACCGCCGCTACCCAATACTTTCGAACCCGGCAAGCCAATCACCCTAGGTGTGCTGTCACAAGATCATTTCTCTCTGACTGAAGATGGCGAGATGGTGCCCATTTTTTTCGACTACACTTTGCTGGATCCCATCGAGCTGGCGGACATCAAAGCCGACTACGGGAATCGTTTTGATGGTGTGGCCTCGTGTGCTGATTACGGAATTAATACTATCCCGATTAATATTCGATGTCCGTCATTTAAATATCGTGGTAGCGGCCATTATGGTTTAGGAAAAGGTGCTGCGCAGCTAACCAGAGAGCAGAAGCATGGCGTGCTGAGCAATTATGGTTACTTGTTTACCCCGCTGCGCATTGTTCACCAGGCGGACATGGAGCCCAATCCACCTTTAGAAGGTTGCACTGTCGAGGTTTTAAACGACGTCATACTTAAGCATCAAGTCTTTTTTGGAACTCCGTCGGACCATGCGAGTAAAATCGACCTGACGCAGGCGTATCGCAACTACAAAGCCAACCCGAGGGAACCGGTTTCGCTGTATTGTCGTCCGCGCCCAGAAAATCAACCAGCCGCAGGGTGTGAACCAGCATTACCGCTTAAGCGCGAGGTAGCAAAATGAGGAAGGTCTGCATCGTGGGCGCGTCGGGCAAGCTGGGTCAATACATGATCCAACACGCGCTTGCTCGCGGCTATGAGGTGGTTGGCGTATGTCGTGAATCTAGCGTAGAAAAGCTAGCTGCGTACCAAGATCGCATTTCTATCGTGCCGGGCAAAACCAATGACCGCGCGATAATTCAAGAAGCAGTTTCGGGCTGTGATGGTGTACTCACTGTGTTGGTGCCGTGGGGAATTCAACAATATGCCTCCGGTACCGCGCAAGCGGTGATGGATTTTGCTGAACCCAATGCACGACTAATTTTCTCTTGCGGCTGGCATATTTCTAGAGATGGCAAAGATGTGTATTCGTGGAAGCTCAAAGCCATGGTCGCGCTGTTCGGCACAGTTGCACGTTGGTTGCGGTTAGTAGAGCTTGACGATCAAGTCGAAGCCTGCAACCGAATATTCGCCAGCAACACGTGCTGGACGGTTGTTCGTGGCAGCGATTTAGAGGAAGGTGCGAGTCAGGGTTTACCGGTCTGGAGCGAGCATGTTGGTGACCCAATCCTGCGAAGCAACCTGACCAGGCGCATCGATTTCGCCTTGTTTATGGTCGCTGCCCTGGAGGACGATGCGCTGATTCATAATGCGCCAGCGATAGTTGGGTGTCAGACTCAGTCTGCAATTGAACACCAGAGTTTGAGTTAAGAAGCAGGCGATTAGTCAGTGTGGTTGGAGAACTCAGACTCTAAAAACCGTAATACTTCCGAGTAGGCAGCTGCTTGCGCTTTTCGATCCAGTTTGTCGTGCAGATCACCGATAACCTCTTCGAGCCTAAGTTCGACACTGGTGCCTGCCACAGACTTTGTTATTGATTTGAATGTCGCGGTTGCCTGGTCTGAGCCTTCGATAAATAGCCAAGTAGGTGAGCTAGTTTGCTCGTGCATTTTCATGGCTTTGATGGCTTCTCTACGCGGTTCCAACGCAGTGAGGCCGGAAATCCCAATCATACAACTATATGTCGCTGGTTTTGCGAGCGCTGCTGCAATCACCTTTTCAACGTAGATGCCGACACCGACAACACAGATTTGATCAGCGGCACTTAATTTTGCGTCGATTGCCCACTGCCCCGCAGCAAGCAAACTTTCGGTGATATTTGAATCCGAGGTGTCGGGCTGCAATACCGTAAAGCCTTGTTGAACCAGCGCTTGAATTTGGGGTTGAAACAGTGCCGGGTTTGGAGTGATGTATACGACCACGCCACGTGAAGGCATGTTTGCTCTGGGTTTATTCAAATAGATGCTGAGGCTAGTCTCTTCTGTGGGAATCTTTAAACTATGTCCCTTAATCAAGTCCTCTGGTGATAACCAGGGTCGGTTAGCGCCAATAAACCGTGCCTCGTTGCTCTGATTGTTGAATAGATAATAGGTGCCGGGGTCGATATCGCTGAGAGTTCGTACAATCACATTTTGTTGTGCATCATCACTACTCACGATAGAGACATGCTTCCCAGCGAACGTCTGGACAAGCTTTCGGTGTATGTCAATATAGGGTGATTGGGGTTTCAATTTAGAGTACAGGTACCGACCAGCCAGCGGGTCTACGGCAGCAATCACAATATCGTTGTTGGCATCAGTTGCCCAAGAAGCCAGATCTTCTTGGTGTGCAAATACCGGTAAATAATCTCCTGTGTTAGTGCTCATTGCATAGAGTGTGCGAACTTGATCATCATTCCGCACGCCCTTGAGATACACGATGCTCGTGTCCCTATTTACCTCAGCGACCTCCAACTTTGATGCTCCGATCTTGTCGGTTTCAGACAGGACTCGCCAGTCATCGTCGTGACTTGAACGCTTGGCGAGGCGAAAGGTATTTTGATCATCACGCC
>JAUHZM010000148.1 GCA_030426005.1 Gammaproteobacteria bacterium | reverse complement strand
GTCGTCCGCGCTCGAATCTCCAAGTCTGGCCAACCCATCGCGTCAGCCGGAGATCTACAATCTGAAGCGCAGTCGGTCTCCAATACTCATGCAGAACGCATCGATTTAACGATTAACGAGGTCGTGGAATAAAGCCCATACCTCGGCCAGACCGTTGCTCCTATTTTAGGGCGTTATATTCACCCTGAAAGAATAATAACGGTGCTTTGGGTGTGGATTCGAATTCCAGCACCGTACCGACGATAATCAAATGATCGCCACCGGCATATCGGTGCGTGGTCTGACAATGGAATCGTGCGCTCACGTCTGGCAGCTGCGGCACCTCGTTTGGGCCAGAAAACCACTCAGTATCGTCAAACACCGTGTCGTCCCAGCTCCGCATTGCAAACAGGTTCGATATAGCTTGTTGATCAGCCGTCAACACACTGATTGTGTAGTATTCGGCCTGCTCAAATTCATGAAATCGATTGGAAGATTTATCGACGCACCAGGACACCATAGGTGGCTCCAGCGACACGGAAGCAAAACTGTTCGCGGTTAAACCAATTGGCTGACCTTGTTGACCGCGCGTTGTGACCACGGTCACGCCAGTCGCAAACTGGCCGAAGGCATCGCGCAGTGAGCGATGCTGATTGATTTGTGTCATTAACTTTTGAAATCTCTCTTGGAATAGCCGCCATTATCGTCTTTTTCGATGGCGATTGAAACCGCTCTGCGAATTCGCTATGTTTTGTCCCCTACTAACCAACTGTGTATCAATCGGATGACTTACGACAGCAACAATATTTTCGCCAAAATTCTACGTGGCGAAATCCCCTGTATCAAAGTATATGAGGACGACCAAACATTGGCCTTTATGGACATCATGCCGCAGGCCCCGGGCCACACCTTAGTCATTCCTAAGGAAGAAGCAGTGACTCTGCACGATCTATCCGACGACGGCGCAGCCAACCTGATTAAACAGGTAAAACGCATTGCCGATGCGGTAAAACAAGGCATGCAAGCCGATGGTATCACCTTGTTCCAACTTAATGGTGAAGCTGCTGGTCAGACGGTACCGCATATCCATTTTCATATTCTGCCTGGGTCGATCCTGGCCGCTCGCTCACACGCATCGACCCCAGCAGATCAGGCCAGTTTGGAGGCCGCTGCGGAAAAGATTCGCGCTGCTTTATAATTCATCGTCGAGATCGAAAAAATTGTCGGAGCATGTCAGCACTTTCTTGTTCAAACAAACCGAATTCGACCGCACAGCGATGATTCAATTGCGGATTAGATAAGACATTCAGCACCGAGCCGCCCGCACCAGCACGCGGCTCCGGTGCGGCAATCACCACGCGCTCGATCCGAGCATGGACCAGCGCACCTGCGCACATGGCACAGGGTTCTAAGGTCACATATAAGGTTGAGCCCGGTAAGCGATAATTCTGACAGGCCGCGGTCGCTGCGCGCAGCGCGACGATTTCCGCATGTGCGGTCGCATCATGAGCGGAAATTGGTTGATTAAACCCTTCACCAAGCACCACATCATCACGGACTAATACCGCACCAACAGGCACTTCGCCTTGACTCTCAGCCTCCTGCGCCAAGTCCAGCGCACGACGCATCCAGACTTCATCGCTCATAGACTCGCCACACGCCGCTCAATCCCAGCACGCTGAAGCATCCTGGCAGCGATTTCTTCAATGGATAGCTGCGTGGTATCGATGTACGGCACACGGTATTGACGATACAAGGTCTCAGCCTGACGAATTTCATCCACACAGGTGCGTAAGTTCGCATAGTGGCTATTGGGTTTCCGTTCGTGGCGAATTTCCGACAAGCGCCCAGCCCGAATTGTCAGCCCAAACAATTTTCGTTGATGATCCACCAATGCCGCTGGGAGTTTACGGGTTTCGAGGTCATCGGGGATCAAGGGGTAATTAGCCGCCTTAATCCCATATTGCATGCCTAGATACACGCTGGTTGGTGTCTTACCAGTCCTTGAGACGCCAATTAAGATAATGTCGGCCTCAGCATAGCGGTGTAAGTGCATGCCATCGTCATTCGCCAGCGCAAAATGCACCGCGTCGATGCGCTGCATGTAAGCCTGATCTACCGTGCGACTGTCTTCTTTAAAGATCGCCGGATGACCAACATTGTGCGCAGAGCGAACGCCGAGTTCTGCTTCCAGCGGCGACAGAAAGGTTGAAAAGACATCAATGTAAAAGCAATTCGATTTTTCGATTACCTTGCTGACTTCCTGGTCGATAATGGTGTCAATCACGATCGGGCGCGCTGCCGTTTCATGCGCTTCCTTATTGATCTCGGCAGCAATCCGTTGTGCTTTTTCAGGTGTGTCCACAAAGGGTTTCGTCACACTTTCAAACTGAATCTGCGGAAACTGTACCAACAGGCTACGCCCCAAATTCTCAGCGGTCATGCCCGTGCTGTCTGACAGAAAAAATACCTTTCGTTTCATAGTGCCCTTTCAAGCTGGTTAATTTTAACGAGACACCGATTGAACAATATTCAGTATTCAGTTCACGATTTGTTCTCGCTATCGCGCGTGGTAAACTCTGGTTCCACGAATTTTTTCAATCCAGATGGGGATTTTCCATTGAACACGAACAGCTCTAATGAGTACATCATCGCGTTCGATCATCTTACTATAAACGATGTGGAACGCGTCGGGGGCAAGAATGCCTCATTAGGCGAGATGATCGCAAATTTAACGTCACTTGGTGTCTCAGTTCCGAACGGTTTTGCGACCACTGCACACGCTTATCGCGAGTTTCTTGCCACCGACGGCCTGGATAAGAAAATTAATGCGCGACTGGATGCATTGGACGTCGATAATATCGAAGACCTGACCAAAGCAGGCAGCGATATTCGCCGTTGGATCATCGAAACCCCATTCCCAGCCGCGTTTGATAAAGCCCTAGAAGCAGCGTTTATCGACATGCAGGCGGGCAACGAAAACCTGAAAGTGGCGGTTCGTTCATCAGCCACGGCTGAGGATTTACCGGACGCGTCATTTGCCGGCCAGCAAGAGACTTTTCTCAATATCGAAGGGCTGGATGCCGTCAAGCATGCCGTGCACGAGGTATTTGCCTCTTTGTTTAATGACCGCGCGATTTCATACCGCGTACATCAGGGTTACGCGCACGAAAATGTCGCTCTATCTGCGGGCATTCAGCGCATGGTACGCAGCGAAACTGGCGCAGCTGGCGTGATGTTCACACTGGACACTGAATCCGGCTTTGACGACGTCGTGTTCGTCACCTCATCGTATGGCTTGGGCGAAACCGTGGTTCAAGGTTCAGTAAACCCCGACGAGTTCTACGTGCATAAGCCAACATTGCGCGCTGAGCGCCCTGCTGTAGTGCGACGTAACCTCGGTAGCAAATTGATCAAAATGGTGTACTCGAATGACACCACCGCCGGACGTTCAGTTAATACGGTGGATGTCGATCAGGCTGACCGTCAACGCTTTTCGATCAATGATGCCGATGTGGAGTCATTGGCTCGGCAGGCGCTGATCATTGAGAAGCACTATGGTCGTCCAATGGACATTGAATGGGCCAAAGACGGTGATGACCAACAGTTGTACATTGTTCAGGCGCGACCTGAAACCGTGGCCAGTCAGTCTGACGCGACCAAAAAAGTAAACTACATACTCAAAGATCGCAGCTCAATCTTGGCTGAAGGTCGCGCAATTGGCCAACGCATTGCCACCGGCAAGGTGCGAAAAGTACTCAGCATCGACCAAATGGACATCGTGCAGGAAGGCGACATTCTGGTTACTGACATGACTGATCCTGACTGGGAACCTGTGATGAAACGTGCTGCCGCCATTGTCACCAACCGAGGTGGACGTACCTGTCATGCTGCGATCATCGCGCGTGAACTGGGTGTGGCGGCCGTGGTAGGCTGCGGCGATGCCACTGAAACTTTGGATGATGGCGCTGAAGTGACTGTGTCTTGCGCTGAAGGTGACACCGGCTATATCTATGCTGGCGAACTTGAGTTTGAAGAACAAGTCACCGAGCTGGATAAAATGCCGGAGATTCCGTTCAAAATCATGCAAAACGTCGGCAACCCAGATCGCGCCTTCACGTTTGCACAACTGCCACACGAAGGCATCGGCCTGGCGCGCCTAGAATTCATTATTAACCGTATGATCGGCGTGCATCCAAAAGCACTAATTGAGTACGATCGTCAGTCTGCGGATGTTAAAGCCATTATCGATGAGTACATGGCGGGCTACGATTCCCCTACCGACTTTTTTGTTAAGAAACTCGCAGAAGGTATCGCGACGCTCGGCTGCGCATTCAGTCCCAAACGCGTAATTGTGCGCTTGTCGGACTTCAAATCGAATGAATACGCGCACATGGTTGGTGGTCACGACTACGAACCTAATGAAGAAAATCCGATGCTGGGTTTCCGTGGCGCATCGCGCTACATCGCGCCGAGCATGCAAGATTGCTTCGAGATGGAATGTCAGGCCGTCAAATACGTACGCGATGACATGGGGCTGACCAATGTTGAGATCATGATTCCGTTTGTTCGCACCACAGACGAAGCGGCTCAAGTGATTGAATTATTGGCTAAAAACGGTCTAAAACGTGGCGACAACGGCCTCAAAATCATCATGATGTGCGAACTGCCAGCGAATGCCGTATTGGCTGATGAGTTCCTCGAATATTTCGACGGTTTCTCGATTGGTTCGAACGACATGACGCAGCTCACACTGGGCCTAGATCGAGATTCGGGCATTGTGTCGCATTTGTTTGACGAACGTAATCCAGCAGTCAAGAAAATGCTGTCAATGGCGATCGAAGCGTGTAACAAGGCCAACAAATACATCGGCATTTGTGGTCAAGGACCTAGCGACCACCCAGATCTGGCTGAATGGTTGTTCCAGCAAGGCATCGATTCGGTGTCTCTGAACCCAGACTCAGTGGTTGAAACCTGGGAACGCCTGTCTAAACTCGCAAAATAAGCGCATCGAGCGCTCTCTTTACACCGCGTTCAGGGAAGAACGCGGACGCGTTTTACGTCTTTCTCCCCTCACCTTGTGGCCACATTCGCGACGCCTACACTGCGTCCGAATAGCGCTTTTTTCAAATTATGGTATGTTTGTACTGTAGGTTCATCGCAGCCCCAAGCCAATTTAGTTGGTCGCGAACTTGAGACTACTTAACGTTAGTGTGTGGCGCACCGCATTTCGTGCGTGGTTGAAACTTGTGTTAGGAGAGAGCAATGTTACGTTCTGTAGAAATGAAAGATTACATGTCCACCGACCCGGTGAAAGTCAAACCGGAAGACGATATTTTTGAGGCCATCCATCAGTTACTAGTTTATCGCGTATCCGGCGCATGCGTGGTCGACGATGGCGGCTATTTGGTTGGTATTCTTTCTGAACTCGACTGTCTACGCGCAATTCTGAGCTCCACCTACAACAAAAGCCCGGTCGGCAAAGTCTCTGAATATATGACGCGCGAAGTCATCTCCGTCAAGCTCAGCGACAATATCGTCGATGTCGCCACCGACATGATGCTCCACAAGCACCGTCGCCGCCCGGTTATTCAAGATGACGGTATGCTAATCGGCCAGGTCACCTGCCGTCAGTTACTGCGTGGCGTTAAGGATTTTGCCACCAATACTGAGTAATTTACTGGCTCGATTTTGGTGCTTGCGAATCTGGCTAAGCACTCCAGGCTTAGCCAGCTCGATTATTGTGTAAAATCTCAAAAAGCATCCATAACTAATTGATTTATAGAGCCTTATAAAATCAATATCGCGTCCCAATCTGCGGTAGCGTACTAAGCCGCTTTGTCATTTGAATTTTGTACATTTTTCATACTATACTTTGGGTATGCCGAATCATGACGCCAATTCAACAGAACCAAAACCCAGCCTTAATGCTATTCAACGCAGTGGCAAACTGTGGCGTGGCACACGAACAACAAAAACTAGGCGAGCAGCTACCCTAGACACCGGCTTCACCGCACTCAACCAACAATTACATGGTCAAGGCTGGCCAACTGACAGCATCACTGAACTGGGTTTAGCGGAAGCTGGATTAGGCGAATTAAGACTACTGATGCCAGCATTGCGCGCATTGCAGCAACGCGACCCTCAACAAAACATTATTTGGATTGCCCCGCCCTTTCTACCCTTTGCGCCGGCACTGGAGAAAGCGCAGATCAATGTTAATAAATTGACAATTCTGCAGCTCAACAATATTGCGGACATTTTGTGGTCGGCAGAGCAAAGCTTGTTAGCGGACTGTTGTGCCGCGGTTTTCTGCTGGACAGGTAACTACAATTTAAGCACACGGGAATTACGCCGCTTACAACTGGCGGCTGAAAAGACCAATACCTGGCACGTCTTATTCCGACACAGTGACTGTCTTAAGCAGTCGTCAGCCGCGGGGTTACGCGTGCATCTGCAGTCAGACTCTTTCAGCCGACTAAAATTGCATATTTTGAAGCAACCTAGCGGCTGGGGCGGACAGCAATGCACATTGTCGCTGCCACCGCATTATGAGAACTGGCAACGTCTGCCTGCACATCTATTGCCCCAGAAAAATGCAGTTCAGGCACCGAGACTACCCGCTCAACTGGAGACTCAACACCAATCATGGCAACAAGCCTCCGTAACGGTACTGGCCTCCCTTTCTGCCTTACCAAACGTGCAGTGAGTCGTCATGACCAGCAGCTCATTGCACCCAGGAAATACCTGGTTTTGTATTCGCTTGACCCATCTGGCGCTCAACAGTGTCAGCGTGGCAGTAGATGCCGAACAGGCTGCGGCAATCAGCTGTCAACATCAGATTTGGCAATGTAATCACGCAGCACAACGACTTGGCATTCAGGCTGGCATGAGCGTTAACCATGCCTTGATGTTGAGTGCTGACTTAGAGGTATTGGATCGTGACCCTGAAAAAGAGGCTGAAAAACTAACACGCCTCAGTCACTGGGCGTATCGATTCACCTCCATGGTCAGCGTTTACAATGACCATACATTGCTGCTAGAAATTGGAAAAAGCATAAGCTTATTCAAAAGCTTAGAACACATTCACAACCTAATTAATAACGACTTATTTCGGTTTAAGATCGCGGCATCCCACGGTGTTTCTGACACACCCAAATCAGCCTACGTTGCTAGCTTCATGCCCAACCCGCGCTTGCGCCGACACACCGCCAGCGAGCTGATTGAGGCCAGCATTGAGCACCTCGACATCGACCATAAAATCATCACTCAATTACATAACTGTGGCTTCGATACCCTGGGAGACTTACAGACTATCCCCGGTCCGGAGCTCGGCGCTCGGTTTGATAAAGCCTTATTGAATTATTTAGATCAGTTCTGGGGACTGGTGCCTGATCCGCAAACCGCCGTCACGCCGCCAGAAACATTTCATGCCAGCGTTGATTTCGCCGAACCAATCCACAATTTGCAGTGGATTGAACAACAGTTAAGCCGGTTATTGACGGATTTGGCACAATTTTTAATCTTACGTCAGCTCGTGTGTCGCAGCTTTACCTGGCGTTTTTATCTCGAGAACAATCGGCTACTCAAAACTGTGACCATTGGCATCAGCAGCCGCAACCTGCTGACATCAACAGACAAGGCCATCGCAACATTTGAACAACTAACC
>JAUHZM010000147.1 GCA_030426005.1 Gammaproteobacteria bacterium | reverse complement strand
CAACGAGGTCAAGATGAACTGAAAGTGATGGTGCGCTACCCATTGGAATACCGCTCTTCGATGAATGACGTGGAGAATATGCCAATCAGCGTTGGCAATAGCGATCGTACAATTCCATTGTCCCAATTGGCCGAGTTGCATCCGAGCACCAGTCCGTCAGCGATCTATCGTGACCGCCAACGACGCACGGTCACGGTCAGCGCCAATCTGGACAAATCCAACAATGACGTGGAAATCATTCGGCGTGATCTCACGGAGTTTCTGGATCAGATGTTCGCTCAGGAACCAAGCTTGAGTTACAACATGGATGGCGAAGCCGAAAACCAGCGTGAAACCAATGCCAGTTTTGCCTTAGGCTTTTTATTGGTCATTATCATGATCTACGCATTGCTGGCCATTCCATTCAAATCGTTTTCACAACCCTTTATCGTGATGTCGATTATTCCCTTGGCGATCGTTGGCGCGATTGTTGGGCACATCATCATGGGGCTGCCGTTCTCCATGCTCAGCATTATGGGTGTGTTAGCACTGACCGGAATCGTAGTGAACGACAGCTTGGTGTTGGTCGATTATATTAACCAACAGCGCGCCAAAGGTGTGCACATCATGGATGCAGTTCTCACCGCTGGCGAAGTTCGCTTTCGCCCCGTAATGTTGACTTCGCTCACGACCTTCGTCGGATTATTACCGCTGATGGTGACGAGCGACACACAGTCGCAGGCATTAGTACCGATGGCCGTGTCGCTCGGTTTCGGAATTCTATTTGCTACCCTGATCACGCTGATTATCATTCCAGTGAACTACCTCATTTTCCATCGAATTGGACTGTGGTGGAACGATAAGCCGAGTGATATTTCACGCAGTGCGGTGGCGCACCAAGCAGGCTAAGGGCGGGGAGTTAATGCTTCGCTAGTTCCTAGTTTTAGCGAGAACATGCCTGGGCGGCCTTACAAGGATTGGCCGCCTTGCTGTTAAGCATGCTTCAATAAATCCAGCAGGCTGACGGTGGGCACGAATATCTTGCTGATGGTCTGTTGTTTAACTGATTCAAAATGACCGCTCAGTGTAGCAACGACCGGCACACCGTCGGCCACGCAGTTGAGTGAGCCCTTGGTCTTACCAATCACGACCGCCTCAGCATCATGGTCATCCGCCGTGGTGTCGACTGACCCTGAGAACACCAATCTGCCAGTACAACGGGTATCGTCATCTTGCAAAGAGAAATGGGGTCCAGTGGTCGCTTCGAATTGCTTGTCAGCTTGCAACTTGCCGGTCGCCACGAACTGACCATCCGTCACAGTCACTCTATTGCCGTGAATAATGACGTTGCTGTCGAGTACTTTTTTAGATACCGAGTCGGATTCGAACTGCGATGCCACTTGCCAGTTGCCAACATAGATGCCATCGAGATCAGGCAACGATTGCGTGCCACTGGTGCGACCATCCAAGCAGGCGGACAGCAGGATCAACGGCATCAGTGCGGGCAGCACTTTATTTTTAAAAGCCATAGTATTTATACAAATTCTGAGTGGTGCTTTGTCCTCAAGCACCGTGCGCCTTGCTCAGCAAAGCACACATAATGAGTCTATCGACGAAGACTGACGGGTATCATATAGGCGACACTCAACTTCGCACTTGAATGCTCGGGAGTATACTGATTACGACGTCACGATCCAGTGACTACAACCAATAATTAATCCGATTCGATCTCCGCGCCGACCTTGCGCTTTAAAAGTCCGTAAAATGCCTGTTCCGCGGTTCGTCGCCCAGCAATCACTTCATGCACATCATGCGCAATGGGCATCTCCACGCCATAGCGAGCGGCCAGTTTAACCACCGTTGGTGCACTTTTCACACCTTCGGCCACCATTACCATCTCGTTGATGATGTCATCGATATGTCGCCCCTTTCCTAACTGCACACCAACGTGGTGATTGCGGCTTTGCGCACTAATGCATGTCGCCAGCATGTCGCCCATTCCGGTCAGGCCAGAGAAGGTTTCCGCACGACCACCCATCGCTACACCTAGGCGTGTAATCTCAGCCAGTCCACGTGTGATCAGCGCAGAGCGCGTATTGTCTCCAGCCCCTAGGCCGATGCCCATGCCGACAGCAATGGCAATGATGTTTTTCAGTACGCCGCCGAGCTCACAACCAATCACATCATCGTTGGTATAAACACGAAACAAACCGCTGTTAAAAATCTTCTGCAGCTCTTGCACGATGATGTCGTCAACCATCGCGATCACGCTGGCAGCGGCTTGTCCGGCCATAATCTCGCGCGCCAGATTTGGCCCGGTCAATACACCAACTGGGTGGCCTGGCAACTCGCCTTGAATCACTTCTGTCATTCTAAGGTCGGTGCCACTTTCCAACCCCTTCGTCAAACTGACAATTGGAATCCAGGGGCGCACAAATGGGCGCAATTGTTTTAACACATCGCGAAATGAATTCGACGGCACGCCCATGACCAACACATCGGCGCTGGACACAACGGCAGCCAAATCGGTATGCGCTACCAAATTTTTAGGTAGTACCGCATCCGGTAAATATTTTTTATTAGTGTGGCGCTTATTGATCTCCGCCACGGTATCCGCACTTCGTGCCCACAAAGATACGTCGGTGTTTTTAGCAATCAATGAGGCAACAGCGGTTCCCCAAGAACCGCCACCGATTAAACCAACTTTGAGTTTACTCACAGTCCAGTCTCCTTAGTCCAGATCATTCGGCATGGCTAATGCTCTTATTCTTTCTATTCGATGCGCGCGTATACGCAACTCTTTGCTGATTTGTTTACGTTGCTCTTTTAAGGCATCGCCACCGGGCGCAACCAAACCGTAACTGTCGAGTAGTTTAAACCCATTTTTAAACAGAATTTCGCCAATTGATGCTTTGCTTGAAATACGTCGCTGCATGTAGGCCTGTCGGCCATACTTAAACGCCGCCGACACCAATGCTTTTTCCTCTAAGGTCTCATGCGCTTCCAGCCGACTATACACATCCGCAACGATCCGATACGCCTCTAAATACGGTTTTAAACAGCAGTGTGCAACCAAAGGCCGCATATTGCGCAACAGGTTGGCAATAAAGTCGGTCTCTTCAATACGCGCTTCCCAGTCTGGCTCAAAGTGCGCTAATTCAGCGCGAATACCAGCCTGAAATTGTTCCGTCGGCGCATAGAAAAACTCAAACTTGAACATGTCTTTGAGGTGATTGGCTTCGCGCCAGAACGCGGCCAGTTTGTTCTCTGGCTGGTTCAAGGCTTCCAGTAAACTCATCTCAGCAATGGCCTTGGACACAAAGTGGTGCACAATGGTATTGCGGTAATAGCTCGCCATCACCTGTTGATCGTTGGCAACGGCGTAGACGGTTTCTGGACCTTCATCATAACGATTGATCAATCCTGAACTCACCATATTGTCGATCAGTTCCAACATGCGCTGTTGATTGTCGTCGTCAAAATCGCTGGTGAACTTAATGTCACGCGAATACGACCAAGCACGCAGTGCCTCCATGTCATCCTGCATTTCTTCGATGGTTTGCGCTCGTGGCGCGGCACCGAGCAACGACATCGACATCAATGCCGTGAGCGTAATCGGCGTGACGCGATTCACCTCTACGCCAACCTGAAATGCGGTCCGTTGTAGTGCCAGTGGATCCTTATTGTAGGCCGCCTTATTAACGATAACCGGGTCACCAAAGTCCACGTAGATGCGTCCTAACGGTTGCCGCATTCGACGCAGATACGAAATAAACCAGCTTAGCGACTCAGGACGCTTAATGCCGCCTGCCTGTTCGGCGGCGTAGTCCTTGACGTCATTATTCATGTCGTAGTTGATGGCGACTGGAATGATATGCAGATCGTCCGCATCGGAGTCCTGCATCGCTTCCATCACGTACTTCAACATTCCATATTTTGGCGGCATCAATTTACCAACGCGGGAGCGTGTGCCTTCAAACGACCAAGTCAAAGGAAAGCGCTTCTCCAACAAGTACGCCAGATAGCTACGCAGGACCAACTTGTAGAGTGGATTATCCTGAAACGAGCGTCGGATAAAGATGGCACCCGAGCGACGCGCCAGGAAGCCAACCCCAGCGAACGCCATATTGATGCCGCCCATGATGTGCGGCGGCGGAAAGTCATTTTCAAACAGCACTGACTGCATGGTCACGCCGTCCATATGGGTTTTATGGGTCCACAACAATGCCGTTGGATGCTCGCGCACAATGGAGCGATACGTCTCTAGCTTTTCCAGATCGATCACCAGCTTGTTTTCATAACCAAGCGAAATAATCCATCGATTAAAGGATGCCGCAACGTCTTGCCAAAAATTGTGCGGCAGGGCCACCAGTTCTTTAAAGTACTTGAGTGCTTTTTGTCGTAGGGCCTGTTCCGATTCGCCGGTCGCCGTCGCGATCGCCTGAATCCCGGCTTTATATCGATCACTGGCCCGCACTTGCTTAGAGACCTGACGCGGCACTTTGTAGCGCGTGCCACGCAAACGCCGTTCGGCTACTTCAAGCGCAAGGCTCGCTTGTTCGGCCACGTAATCCGCCAGGTTTTCATTCACGCTGGCTATCTCACGCCGTGCCGTATAGCGTGCCTTCAGATCAGCCAAGGTGGCTGGCTTGCCCATAATACAGAAGGCACGAGACGGATCATCATCGAGAATTTTTTGCGCTCTGCGTAAACCGGGTCGACGCGGATTACCACGCAGCAAATCTCGCCAACGTGGCCCGTGATTGATGTTGTCGAGCATGGTCTTCCAGATCACGCGGACGGGTACCACCAGGGTTTCCTCGCTGACCTGCAGCGCCATATTCAAGCCATCAGTCGGTATATCTTCTGGGTCACTAACAATGGGCACCACGCAATGGCTCACGGTACCTGCATAGCCAATCTGCGACTTGGTATTACTGAGCCACTCAAGTAATAGCTGTTCCTCGACCGCATGCGCTGCGTCGATTATAAACAGAACCTGCTCAGCCTTAATTTGTTGCCAGGGATTGCTACTCATGTACCGACCCGACTAGGATTCAAGGGTACGGGCAGACACCTTCACTACGGGTCGCTTTTTACGCCGACGACGCGGCGCTGGGTTAGAGGCAGAATCAGACATCTCGATGGGCGCACTGGCATCATGCCCATTAGTCGTCCCTATACCATTGGTCGAAGTCTCGTTTGTCACAGCGCTTACTTTAGCAGGGCGTGCCGAACGCCTGGCGGTGGTTTTCTTACGCGCTTTCTTTACCCTCGGTTTTGCGACTGCCCGCAACTCACTGATTGGCCCAGCGACACTGCTTGTCTCTTCCTCGATATTGCGCTGAGCTTTGAGCTCAAGCGCACGCTGTCGGGCTTGTGCGCGCAGCATGACCGCACGCTCAGCGGCTTGCATTGACTCCTCACGATCTGGCTGAAAGCGCATCTGATCTAATTCCACTAAAAACATGTCACGAACCTGCTCAACATGCTTATTCATCGTACTCGCTTTCCAGCGACTGGTGTCAACTGGGGGCAACACCGTTACCTTGACCGTGGCTGCACGAAATACGTATTGTCCGCGCGGCGCGACGTCGATGGCATTATGAATCACAATCGGGACAATCGGCACACCAGCCTGCATTGCCAGATGGAATGCACCTTTTTTAAAGCGCCCTAAGTTGGTGGAAGTGGATCGAGTACCCTCCGGTGCGATGCACACCGAGCGCCCCTCTTTCTGCAATACGTCGACCAGTGGTTTCATTGCGTCACGTGCAGACTTCGAATTTTCGCGATCGATCAACACCGTACCGCCGAGCTGCATTAGCTTGCCGAGGATCGGCACATCACCGATCTCCTTTTTGCCTACGCCAGCCAAATCACGACGCAGCAGTGTTGGCAAAATAATCACATCCGCCTGACTTTGGTGATTGAACACAAACACACAAGGCCGGTCTGACCAGGCGTGTTCTTCACCGGTGACATCCAGCTCAATCCCAGTCAGGGCACACGCGGTGTCAGCAAACAGCGAGGTGGAAAAATTGCGCGTCTTATTCATCGAGCCGGTCAGCGCATAAATTGGAATCCCAGCCGCAAACGAGGTAATCATGCTCATCTGGGTCGCAAAGGTACGCGTATAATCAAAGATGGAAGCACTGCCGCGACTGTTGAAATCCTGCACGGGCCAACCACGACCACTGGCGATTCGACGCAACCGCTTGTTGGGGTTAAGCGGACGCGGACGACCAACAAACTCCAGCAACTGGATATCTTCATCACTGTCGCTGTAGAAAAAACTTTGACGAATATCCACACCGTGCGAATCGATCATTTTTTCCGCCGCGTCGACCTTCCCCATGCCATAGCAGGTTGGCTTGATGACCGCACCAGTGAACTTGCCGTTAATTACTTCCAGATTCGTGCAAAACACGTTTTCGATACCCAGCTCTTTGGCAGCCGGCATCACTTGATACGGTGTGGCAGCAGAAATCAACGCCACGGTGTGACCTTTGCGTAAATGCGCTTCAATCAGCGCACGCGATTCTGGGTAAATCAGCTTGGCAATGTGGTCCTTATACAGTTTATCTGCGAACGCCAGATACTCGGCTTCATCAATACCGGACAAATACTGTGATGCCACCGCCATCAAGCCTGAGAAGCCCATATTTCCCAAACCGAAATCCGACATCACGCGCACCAATTCCAGCAGCTGCTTGGGCGTCACATCACCACGCTTAATTTGCTCGCGCAAATAAGTAAACGCGGAATAGCCATAGATGACAGTTCCATCGAAATCAAAGAAAGCCCCGATCTGAGGCCCTTCCGGTGCGGCGTCTACTTCTTTGGTTACTTTGCTATAGAGATTCATGCATGCCCTCAAGGCACGTTGGTAGCGATTCAATTTGACGTTGATCCAATACTACCGCAACCCAGCGTATTTACAAGAACGACCGTGCAGTGGATTTTGCGTGCGTACGTTCAGAGTTAGCAAGCGATCCGCATTTTGGAGTAAGATTGAGACCTGACCATCACCAACCGATCATCACTCATGCAACAGCTCTCCGCGCAAGACGCTCAGTTCTTATACATGGAGACCAACAAGAGTTTGTCTCAAGTCACTTCAGTGGCGATTTTTGATCCTTCCACGGCACCCAATGGCACCGTCCGTTTTAAGGAAATTATCGAACACGTTCGCAGTCGCCTGCACACATCGCCGATATATAAACGACGCATCTATCATGTGCCGCTCGAGCTCGATTACCCCTACTGGATCGAAGACGAACATTTTGATATCGAGTATCACATTCGCCACGGCCGTCTGCCTCACCCTGCGGATTGGCGACAATTATGTATCCACTTAGCCCGCTTTCATTCTCGCCCTCTGGATATGCAACGTGCGCCATGGGAGATGTACGTCATTGAAGGGATCGATAACGTGCCAGGCATTCCAAGTGGCGCGTATGCTGTGGCAACCAAAATTCACCACGCGGCTGCCGACGGCATGGCCATCGTGAATTTCTTTGGCGGTCTGATGGACATCGATCAGAAAGGCACACCTGTCATGCCAGTCAAACAACGCATCAATTCGAACCGGTATGAAAAACCGACCCCGTTTCAGATGTCGGCACGCGGCTTGATCAATTACATTCGCTCACCGATGCAGGTGGCGAATTCATTTATGCGTTATGCACCTGGGATTGTGCAGCAGGTCAAACGCCAGATCACCGAGAAACAGCAGGAAGCCAAAGCCACCGTGCCCATTACTCGCTTCAACC
>JAUHZM010000146.1 GCA_030426005.1 Gammaproteobacteria bacterium | reverse complement strand
GCGGCCACCGACACCTACATGCCATTCTTTCTCAGTGATCCGAAACCAAAAAGCGATCGTGTACAGCCGGATCAATGCGAGATTCTGCGAGAGCACGATGAATTAACCATCAATGGCAAGGTATGGCGAGTGGTGTGTGGTAACGGCCATTCTCCGGAGCACGCGTGTTTGTATAACGTCAGCCAAAAATTGTTGATTGCCGGCGATCAGGCGATCCCCCGCATCTCATCGAATGTGAGTGTTTACCCGGCAAACCGGCATGCCGATCCTTTAGGCGACTGGATCGCGTCATGTGAAAAACTGCGCGATGAGATTCCTGCTGAGACCGTGATTCTGCCATCTCACCAAGAGCCGTTCATCGGTATTCAGATGCGTATGCAACAGTTGATTGATGACCACCTGAATCAGTTGAATCAACTCCGGCTCGCGGTGCAAGCTCCGATCTCCGCAGTGCAAGCTAGAGATATTTTGTTTACTCGTGAGTTAAACGTGGTGGATACCCTGTTGGCAACAGGGGAAACTCTAGCGCACCTGAATTATCTCCTCCACCGACGTGAAATAGCGGCGAAACCTGATGCGGACGGGGTTACCTTGTACTATCAAAGTTCTTAAACTAATACGCTCTAATAAATAGTTCCGGTATTGATTTGTTGGCGAATAAACTCTGGTGAACTTAATCGTTGAAAACGCTTTTCTCGATCCTCAGCCTGTTGTTTTACTGCTGCTAGTACGAGGTCTACTTTGTTAGCATAACGTCCACGTTCAGTTGGGGTTAGCGAAATATTATGCGCTTTTTCAAGATCACGGAGAGCAGCGACGTACTTTTTCTCGACCTGGTATAGTCGGCTGCGCAGTTCAAAAAACTGCGGGTCTTTGTCATGCAGCTTGATAGCGCGTTTCACAGACTTCGCAGCACTACCAAAATCCTGTTTCTCGTAAGCTTTTTGCGCGGCGTAGAAATGCAAATATGGGTTCTTGTCGCGCACGCGTGATGCCAATTTCTGGAATCGAGTGGCGGCCTGAGTTTTCCCTTGTGATCGATACAGGCGTTCCAAGTTGCTAGCAGCTAAACTCTCGCGAGGGTTGAGGTTGTGTGCATAAAGGTATCCCTGCTCCGCCATGTCTACTTTGCCGGAGCGTCTCAGCGCGGCGGATAGGTTGATCCAAAGGTCTGGGTTGTCGGCGTCAACCGAGACTGCTAATTTGAGATAGTGTAATGCGGTATCGTAATCTTGGTCTTGCATAAACTGGACGCCAAGATTGCTGTATAGTAACGCGGCGGCGGAGCGTTTAGTAATAAATCGCTGGGGGAAACCAGCACGGTACTCTTGAATCGCTAAATCAAAAACCTGGGTGTATCGATCAGATTTATACATCGCGTTAACATGACGATAGTACACCAGGCCGCTATCTTCATTTTCGCCCCATAGGTCGGGTATATCGACTTCATTTGCATTAAGTTTAATGTCAATTTCATCGGCTAACTCGATCAATAAAAGCGTGAAGCTTAAACAGTTTCCTTCGTTTCGATAAAACGCTTCGATCGGAGCATAATTGGCTTCCATGTTGTACTGCATATTTTTGCCTTCATCGTCGATCAACCATTGTGCCAGTTTGCGAAGCGCCCGAAGCTTTGGCAGTTTTCCAAACCGAGTCTTAACAGTATTGCGCATTTCAGGTGTAACTTGATACAGGTTCTCGACACTGTCCAGATGATCTGGTCCCAAGCTTGCCTCATAGTTGATAACATCCTGCATCCACTCATGCTTAACCGCTGTTCCAGGTTGACTGGCACAAGCACTGAGTAACAGTAATATCAACACTGACCCGAGGACTTCCAACCGAATAGTCTTCATCGTGTTTTAAAACTCCTTCTTACCATTTCTATCAACTATAGAAAATAAATGTCGTGACGTCCTGTCTTTTACGGTCGATTATGGCAATAAAAAAGGCCGAGAGAGGGTACTCTCGGCCTCAATCAACATCACATAGCGTGATGTTTTAAGTGCTTAATTGGTATCGATACTAATAATTGTACGACCGATTTCAGCACTACCATCTTGATGTGAGATCACACCGAGGTGACGGCTAGCTGGCGTCAGGCCTGTGTAATCAACCGTCACGTTGGTTGCTGTACCAACTGTGGCACTGGCTGGTGCCGTGACTGTGGTGTTGCCGTCGTCACCCAGTAACAGACTGATCCACGCGGTGTAATCGATACTGGTTGCGCCACCGGCGGCAGCAAAGAAATCAATTACAAACACATAGCCGCCAGCAGTAGCATTCGGAATATCAACTACTTCATTTGAAGTAGCGTTACCACTACTGCCAATCTGGGCAAGGTTGCCAAAACCGGCACAATCATCCACACGGAAAACGCGAAGATCGATATCGTCTTCTCCCGGAGTAGTGGTGTCCTGATCAAACGTTTGGATACGTAAGTGAGACGATGCAGGTAGGTCAAAACAAAGGATGTTCAAACCATCGGCCTCGGTCACTGTGTCTGGGAAAGCGAATGATTCGGAGATACCGGCAATCTGAGCGGTGTACGTACCACTGTAGCCAAATTGCACTGGAATCGAAACACTGCCGTCGACACCGGTTCCTTCAACCTCATCAACCGTGGCCAACGCAACAGGACGAACGGCGATTGGGCTGCGAACTTGACGTGCGTTCTTCTTGTCATGGCCATAAGCGTAGCCATGACGGTACCAATCCCACCAATTGCGGTGCTTGCGGCCTTTACGTTTGCCACGCTCTACCCAGGTAAGTGAACCGAAAGCAAACTCATCGATGCGAGCGTCGCCATTTGCTGTAAACGTAACCGTGTACTCCGCTGATTCACCAGGCAACAATACCAATTTACGTGGGCTTACCTCAACGTCGATGCCTGGAGGGGCTTCGACTTCTACCTTGTAAACACTTGGTTTACGACGGTGGCGGCGAGTGCTGTCGTCATCAACATTGGTTACAGTACGCGTTACCGTTTGTGTCCCAACGAGTTCGCCAATGCCAATCGATGGCAGGTTAAGATCACTACCGTCAAATGAATAGCCTTGACCTTCTAATAGGTCACATACCGAATCGTCGAATAACTGCGCGTTGTTACCGCAAGTAAACGCAGCGTAGTCGAGTAAGTCAGCGTCGTACGCTAGACCAGGGTTGAAAGTAGCATTTGGAACCACATGACCAGCACCAATTTCAAATGGTGTGGCTGGATCGTCATTGAACTGAGTAGCCAGATTTTGACGTGCCGTGGTCATCATTGCTGAGCGTGCTACTGCCGGTGACCAGTCAGGGTGTGCCTGTTTGATCAATGCCAGTACCCCAGCAACATGCGGGCTGGAGAACGACGTACCGCTAATGTATTGGAAAGACTCAATACCAGATGAGCGAGACGCTGCATCAGCATTCTCTGTGGTTGTTTCGGCGCTCAAAATTTGTACGCCGGGGGCGACAACATCAGGCTTTATGATGTCAAATGCACCGCGGTTTGGACCGCGCGATGAGAAGTCTGCCACGCGATTTACCAGTTCAACCTGGTTGGCGCTGTCCAGTGAGGCTGTTACACCACTTTCCGCTGCTAATTCAGCGCCATCATCATGACTGATCATGACACCTGGAATTGTGCGAGATGCGTCGATACCGCCCATGATAAATGGATTGAAGCGATCAGCAGCAGCACCGTCGTTATACACGACAATGGCGGTTGCCCCGGCGGCTTCCGCGTTAGCGTACTTGTCATCAAAGGCGCAACCGCCGCGAATCACAAATGCGATCTGACCAGCAACGTCGGCAGCATTAGTTAGAGCTGCGCAACCGTCTGCAGGCGCGGTAACGACTAAGTCACCAGAGATTCCAGGGATATCCTCAAGTTGCACTGGGCCAGCACCTTCAATCGCAGTCTTTAGACCAGCGACCGATGCAGGAGCAGCAACATCAATACCCAAAGCAAAGTTCTGATCATCGTTGACAGCGCCAACTGACGTCAACCAAGGTACAACGCCAGGCGCGCCAACCGTGGCTAGCTCTGGTCCTGAGTTGCCTGCTGACGTCGCAACGTGGACACCAGCATCGGCGGCAAATAGGAAGGCCACTGCATCTAAGCTAGCAAAATTGGTCGAGGCACCACCGATGGAGAAGTTGATTACATCAACGCCATCAGCAACGGCTTGGTCGATCGCTGCCATTGAGTCTGAGTTAAAACAGCCATTGTCGTCATCAGCTGGGTTATCTGTGATGATTGGACCATCCCAGCATACTTTATACACAGCAATTCGCGCACGTGGAGCAACACCAGACATAACATCGCTACCGACTTGCTCACCACCAATCTCAGCTTGCACACCAAAATTACCGGCGGCATTAGAGGCGGCAGCAGAACCATGGCCGTCATCGTCACGCGCAGACATCGCAGAGCCTGGCGCTAATACCACGGCGGGGTCTCCGCCGCGCAGGAAGCCTTCGTTATAAAAACGGGCACCGAGTACTTTGTTATTACATTCAAACGGTACATCAAGAGGATTAAAGGCGGTGTTACCGAATTCACACGCATCACCAGTCCAACCAGCCGGAGGAGGGCCGTAGGCGATTGGTCGACCGCGATCCCCTTTACTCGGGGTTTCTACGTCCGCAAAACTTGGGTGTTCCGGATACAAGCCTGAATCGATAATACCGATGATCACGTCTTCACCTGTATAACGGCTACGCCATGCAGCATCACGACCTGAATTCAATTCTAGAAACTCACGTGTGCTGTCGGTATCCATTTTGGCCATCTCGTCCTTGGCCACTTTCAATACGCCAGGATCTCTGCTTAGCAGTTCGGCTTGTTTGGCCGTCATGCGGGCCGCCATACCATTGAATGCGTATGTGTATTCGTAGATTTTGTTTTCTTTTGGAATACCGTAGTTTTGTAGCGTGCTGTCCTGCTTGCCCTTTAGAAAGCTACGATAGCTTTTAACCTTGGCGCTCGTGGTAGCAAGCTTTTTGCCAGCTTCTGGCTTGGTTGCGGCTAAGCCGGGAGCACCATCAAAATTAATAGTAGGTTGGTCACGGAAATGAACGATATAAATATCGGTATCTTGTTTCTTGTTGCTTTTGGCCGGAATGCTAGCTGGGTCAATCTGGGATGATTTTTGCAGACTCAGTAGGGGGGACTCTGCAGCGTAGGAAGTCGAGTGTCCTCCCAAACAAACAGCTGCAAAACCCAAACCGGCTATTATCGATTTGGAAAATCGCTTTTTCATGCTAATTGTCTCCTGTGGTGAGATAGTCCTTAGACCACTCAAGATCAATAAATAAAAGCCGAGCACGACGATATAGTCGTCACACTCTGGCAAACATTTAGTGAAACAATGAAAATGAAGAAGTACCGCAAAACACCGTGCTGGAGAAGCGTGTGTTTAACGTGGGTGACAGCATCGTCGTGGGAGATATAGACACCAATTGTGTGAGGGCTTACCCGCAGTTGATCGTACAGCAATGTACGTTTTATCGCTCAAACTGCGAGCTGAAACAGGCAAACCGGGCACACATCCACGTAGCTATCATTTACATGATACGTGGATGATTACCTATATTTCCCTACCCATGGTGCTCAAAAAATCCTATTAGGGTACAGACTGTCTGAGCTATTGGTGTTCGTTCAAGAACAAATTCACTGCGCCATATATTACGGATAGAATGTGCTGGCAGCAAGCGCCGGGAACGCAAAGCCATTGTTTATTCCAGTGTGTTTGTAAACACAAAATTATTTCGTTAAGAGAAACAGCAACTTATGCCGAAACACGAAAAATTAAATTACCTAGAATTGCCTGCCCGAGACTTGGTCGCGACGAAAACTTTCTTTACAAATGTCTTTGGGTGGGTGTTTACAGACTATGGTCCAGAGTACACCGCCTTTGATGATCAGGGACTGGAAGGCGGGTTTTATCGAGCCGACTTGGTCAGCCGTAGTGATCAAGGAGCGGCGTTGCCGGTGTTTTACAGTGCGGATCTTGAACAGACCTTAGCCAAAGTCGAGGCGGCAGGTGGAACAGTTATTAAACCTATCTTTGACTTTCCCGGAGGACGTCGTTTTCACTTTACTGAACCGAGTGGCAACGAGTTTGCGGTATGGTCTGAGCCGGTTGCTGGTTAGCGTTCGATCATACGCTTGGATTTGAATAAAAAGCGGCTGTAGATAATGCCCAGTGACAATCCACTGTTGGTTTCGACTAAGGGTGAGTCTTCAAAGCTGGCACCAGAAATATCTTCGTAGCGTAGAAACCACACCCAGAGTCGATCCTGATTTTTGGAGCGAAGCGTCATCAATAGCCGCGACCCTGAATAGCCGCTGCTGGCGGTGTAAGCAGGGCGATCGTCTGTTGCATACTCTGGCGCGACGCCGTAGTAAACATTTTGATAATCGCGCGTTCCGAATTGCGGACCCAGTGCCACACCTGCGCGCCAAGGTTGCTTACGCCACTCAAAATTTCGAAAATAGGTCACATTGGGTGCGAAAGTGAACCCTGACTCATCAATGCCATCTTCGCCAATGCCAAAGTTCGCGCGAATCGGTAGGTTGAGTTGCCACTGGTCGTGGTCCGACTCGGCGAGTTTTAGCTCCAGCGATGGACCGATTTGCAGGCGACTATCGATGTCTGGCATGCCAGCGCGGAGGTCCACGTCATCGCTGTCTACTGCTAAATTAAAATCGAGGCTCATTTCGAGTTTGGCGCGCTCATTATTTAGTAGCAGAGCACGTACACCAGCTTCGTCTGACTTCAGTACATCACCGCGGTAAATCGGTACCGGTACCGGAAAGATCAAATTGCGCTGTTGTTTGGTGCCCACGTAGTAAGGCTGATGCAAGCCGCCGAGGCCAAGACCAAGTTCCCAAAGTGGTAGTTTCTTTGCTGTCGCTGGCATACTCACGCCCAGCATCAGAGCGACCAGTAAACTACGAATCAGCATTAGAGTGTGAACGTGACGGTGTGTGGTGTAGGGCATGATGGTCTATGTTGACGATTCTGATTGGCTTGACTCGAAACGATCAGTCTAACTTTGATAGAATCCGAAAGCCATGGTGAATATCAACACCACGTTTAATTGACTATAGCCATCCTGAGAATGGCGTACCTTATGGACATTCGTTTATTAGATTACCAATCCACATCGGCGGCGGGCGTCGACATAGACGCATTGCGGCAATCGATCGATACGCAAACCAGCGGCTTGCGACAAAACGACTTACCTGGTTCGGACCTGACGACGTGGATCGGGCGTGTGCCCGGGGTCGAATCGATTGACCTCGGTGATTGGCAAAGCCGAAACAATGCGCTGGCACACCTCGGTTACCAGCAAGGAAATATTGCTGAGCATGTCGATGCCTTGAAGGTGTCGCTAGGGCCACAGCGTCTTGGGATTGTGATGGGCTCAAGTACCTCGAGTATCGATCGCACCGAAGCGGCTTATCGTCAGCTTGAAGAGGGCGCATTGAGTGCGCCGTTCCAACAACCCTTGGTGCATAATCCGCATGCACCTAGTCTGTACATGGCGCATTTAACCGGTATTACTGGGCCTGCTCTCACGATTAATACCGCCTGCTCATCCAGCGCCAAAGTGTTCGCCACTGGTGCGCGTTGGTTGCAAGCGGGCCTTGTCGATGCGGTGTTGGTTGGTGGCGTGGATACGCTATGTTTAAGTGTGTTGCATGGCTTTGATTCGCTGCAACTGGTCTCTGAGAACCAGTGCCGACCATTGGACCAACATCGAGATGGAATTAACCTA
>JAUHZM010000145.1 GCA_030426005.1 Gammaproteobacteria bacterium | reverse complement strand
TGTGCGCCCTTGGACAGCGGCGTGGTACCGCGTAGTTGGTTGGCAATGGTCTTTGGTTGTGGCTTCTCTTCGCGTTCGAAATTTGCCAGACTCAGTCCTGATTCTTCCGTGAGATGATGGAGGTTTAGTTCCGATAAATGACCGTTGGCGCTCCATAAATCACGGTCCGTTTCAAACTGGCGAATTGCGGTGGCAGAGCGTGGCCCCCACAAACCATCGACTCGGCCGATGGAGTATCCCAGTTTATTTAGTGCCGTTTGGGCAAAGCGGATTAATGTGCGCGGCGCCGCTTTAATCGGCGTGGCGCTGTAAATTTCAGGTTTAACTTCAGGCTCTACGACTGGCGGCGGTGTTTCTACCGGCGGCGGCTTGCGTCCCAACTCACAACCAGAAAGCGTGAGTAGTATCGCTATGACTAGCGTACAACATGATCTTTGGTGCAAGCGTCGAAAGGGGGCTGACACGGCATCTGAAGGCGAATTTCCAATCGGGGGCATAGATTTCATACAGCTATTGTTATCGTTTATTTTATTGCCTTAAATCTGACTCCATGGACGTCAGCAATGCAGCACACGGCGCTGACACGCAGTTATCGTCAAATCTTACCCTACCCATGTTCGTTATAGCGCAATCGGCGTGAAGATAAAAGTTTGACAAAATTCGGCATTTCTTGATCGAGTAGGTTACAAAATTTGTAGTACGGGTTTTGTCGCGGCGCAACCGTGCGAAAGTTGTAGGATGCCGCCATACGAAATAGTGAGATCGAACATTTTGTGAATAGGCCAACCCATTTCGAATGCATGGATCACTCGAATAACGCCCGCGTGCGTAACCACAACGGTGTCATCACGTTTTGATCGCGTGGTGCAAATTTGGTGCCAGCAGCTTAAAACTCGTTGTTGCATTAAATTGAGCGACTCGCCGTTAGCCGGAGCGTAATCGATGATATTTTCTGCCCAAGCATCCAAATCAGCCCTGGGTATTGTGTCCCAGGACTGCATTTCCCAGGCGCCGAAGTTCAACTCGCTTAATGCGGGTCTGATCTCTACGGTGTTATCGGTTATCCACTGCGCTAGTTTAGTGCAGCGGTTTAGTGGACTGCTGTAAACCTGGCTTACCTGATCTGGCAAACGGTCTTGCACTCGTTGTATATCCTGTTCGGCGCTGGCGGCTAAATCAAGGTCAGTTTGCCCGTAGCAAATGCCGGAATTAATCGCCGGTGTTGTGTGTCGAACCAAATACAGGCTCACGCCGTAGGCACCATGAAAGCCAGTGCACCAAGATAAAATCCCAGTTCAGATACCTGTTGAATGGCACCCAGTACGTCGCCCGTATACCCCTGGATGCGTTGCTGACTCAAAGACTGCATACGCCAGCTAGCGAACACCGCTAAAGCCACGGCGCCAAAAGCAAGCCAAATATCAATGCTAGCAAGCACCAGGACCGGCGCTAGCCCAAGGCACACGCAAATTACCTTGTCCTGTTGCGTAAGGTAATAGCTAACCGCAACTTCGGATTTGCTGTCGGATGATGATGAAGCATAGCGCAGTCGCCAACTGGTTCGTATGGCCAAGCTTCGGCTCAGCGCGTGTGCACCAATGTAGATGATAATAAAGAGCCAGGTCGGGCTGTTTTGCGCGATCGATGACAGAGTCAGGTACTTGAGCAATAAGACAAGCACCAGGCCGCACATGCCGTAAGTACCAACTCGGCTGTCTTTCATGATGGTCAAAGCTCTGTCACGCGTCACGTGACCGCCAAACGCATCACAGGAATCCGCCAAGCCATCCTCATGTAAGGCACCAGTGAGTAGGATAGTTGCGGCAATCGATAACACGACGGCGATGGCTGTATTATGGAACACGGCGTTGGCGAGAATGAACACCAATGCGCCCAGCGCACCAACGAACCAACCAACCAATGGCATAAAAGGTCGAAACGATTGATGTGCCGTCGGTTCAAGTCGGTCGATTACGGGGAGCCGGAGTCGAGTGGCGAACATAAACGCAGCTAAAATCCGTTGCCAATAGGCCGGTAACAATTCGCTCACGGTTGCTGAGCGCTCGCGCGAACTGAATCCAATTGGTGGCAGATTGCTTCGATTCCGAGCAATATCCGAACCGTGTGGCGTTGAATATGGTCTGGGTCCACGAAAAATAGATGGTCGCGTTGCACCGCTGTGAGACTTGGCCAGTCATACCATTCGTCTAACCAATCTGGGCGAGCGCTCGACATCCCGCTGGCGATAATCGCATCTGGGTTGCGTTCCAGAATCGACTCGATGTTGATCACCGGCGCAATCACCGGTTCGTCAGCGTAGATGTTAATGCCGCCACAGAGCGCGATTGCGTCGCTGATAATGTGCGTGCCATTGATGGTTTGTAAGGGGTCATTCCACACCTGATAGAAGGTTTTTAATTTGGATTTCGCTTTATAATTATCTTCTATCTTGTTGATATTAAGTAAAAAATCATCCGCGGCCGGTATCGCAATATGACTCGTACCACTGAGCAAACCGATGTCCTTAATTGATCTGGCCACATCCGTGAGCGTGTCTGGTTGATCAATGTAAACCGGGTACCCCAAGGTCTGTAGCTGTTTGATACTTGCGCTTGAATTGCCGGACTCCCAACCAATGATCAAGTCAGGTTGCAATTCAATGATCTTTTCCACGTTGATGCTGGCGTAGCCGCCTACCAGCGGTAAGTCCTTGACCGCTGCGGGGTAATCACTGTAGGACACCACTCCAATCAATTTATCTCCGGCGCCAGCTGAGTAGACGTTCTCGGCAATATGCGGCGCAAGTGAGATAATACGTTCAGCTGGTGCCTGCAAGGTAACGGTGGCGCCGCTGAAATCTACCACGCTAACGCTGGTGTCGAGCGTAACCGAATCGTTGGGTTCCGACGCTGGCTGACAGGCGACAAGAAATAGGGTGCTGATCAAGAATATAAATCGCATTAACTCACCTCTAGAGTTACTGACTTACGCCAGCTTGTTGAAAGGTTGCCATGTCATTGTGCAGGCGAAGCGCGCTCTGAATTATCGGGACGGCCATCGCAGCGCCACTACCTTCACCAAGACGCATGTCTAAAGCCAACAACGCTCTCGCTGACATAGATTCTAGCGCCGCCCGGTGGGCTGGCTCGGCAGATTGATGGCTGAAAAGCAACCAGTGGCGTACACTTGGGTTGAGTTTCACGGCAACTAGTGCCGCAGCGGTGGTGATAAAACCGTCCACCAGCACGGGTATACCGCGTTGAGCGCTTCGGATATAGGCGCCAACTAGGGCCGCAATCTCGAATCCACCAAGGCATCGAAGCGCATCCAATGCATTGTGAATATCCGACTTGTGAAGCTCAATCGATTGCTCGATTAGTCGCTGTTTCTGGCTTATGCCGTCTTTCTGTAGCCCGGTGCCTGGGCCCACGGTCGCCATTGCAGATTGGTTGAGCAATACGCTGAATATCGCTGACGCGGCGCTGGTGTTGCCAATGCCCATTTCGCCGCCAATAAACAGTTGGCTGTCGTGCACTTGTGCGGCACCCAGTGCCATCGCCGCGAGGCATTGTTCATGCGTCATTGCGGGTCTGAGACTGAAGTCTTGCGTGCCCAGTGCGATGGGGTCGTTGACCAATCCTGGTGCGTCGCTTAATGCCTCGGCAACGCCACAATTGACCACATTGAATTGCGCTTTCAATTGCTTGGCGAGCACACTGATGGCAGCGCCACCAGCTAAAAAGTTTAATACCATTTGCGCGGTCACGGCCTGAGGAAACGCCGACACACCTTGCTGTGCGATGCCATGGTCGCCTGCAAATACGGTAATCTGGACTTGATCACAGGTGGGCTTGAGCGTTGACTGCCAGCCACAAAAATTAATTGCAAGCGCTTCCAATTTCCCCAGCGAGCCGGGAGGCTTGGTCAGCGAATTTTGGTGTCGACGTGCCTGGTCGAGCCATTGTTCGTCTATTTTGGGACAGTCGGAATAAAACCAATCGGAGTTTGTATGCATGGCAGCAGAGTGAGTGTCAGTCTAGTTATTGTTTGATCACGCTATCAAGCGCGGCCTCGAAGCGAGATTGCGCGGATCCTGGTAGGCCAATACGCAACCAGCTTACTGGCTCCTGAGGCGTATTTAAACGGGTCCAGATTTTACGTTCGGCTAGGCCTTGGTGTAACTCATGTAAAGACTCTTTTGAGCCGAATAGGCTGCAAAAAAGCGCTTGGGGACGTAACTCCAGGTCTGGCTGGCGGCGTTTGACGACGACAGATAACAGTTGAACCATTTTCTGACTTGCTTGTTGGATCCTCTGTTTCTGCATTGCTTGCCAGTCCGAATCTCGCAGAGCGCTTTCAACCACATGGCAGGCAGGCGCGCTCAAGGACCATGGCATCAACAGCGTCTTTAGCTGGTCGGCAAGTTGATTGCGACTCAAGAGGAAACCAACTCGCGCGCCAGCGAGACCAAAAAACTTTCCCGGTGATCGCAGAATTATTAGGTTTTCGTTCGTATCAAGGTATTCGACCATAGAGGCCGTTGCCATGTCTGCGAAGGCCTCGTCCACGAGCATGACGCCACTTAGCCTGCGGGCTAAATCCGAAAGTGCGACCGTAGGGTAATATTCCGTAGTTGGATTATTCGGGTTAATGACAACGGCGTGCTCCACCTGTTTATTACCAACTAATGCGTTAAGCTCAGCTAGGCCTTGATAATGAAGCGTTTGATGACCGGCGCGTTGCCAGGCGTAGCCATGTTCCTGATACCCAATTAGCGGAATGGCTACAGTTGTGGGTTTTGGCAGTAGGGTAGGCAGCAATCGAATGGCAAGCTGTGAACCCGGACTGACCACCACATAGAGTTCCTCACAGCCGTAGTAACGCGCGGCTGCCTGGCAGAGTGTATTGGGGGCTTGGGGCAGGTGCTGCCAAAGCGTGGCCTCGACGTCCGGCGGTGGATAAGGCCACGGACTGATGCCGGTAGACAGGTCGAGCCAGTCCGTCATTTGACCACCATACTGCGTAATAGCCCGATCAAGGTCTCCACCGTGAGCCGGTAGCTCCGATTGCGAATTAATCGACGGAATCACCATCTAGAACCCTCGAGAAAGCAAGGTCGCTGCCACAACGAGTAACGCGATGACAGCCAGCCATAATCTGAGCGTTCCCGTCACTAAGGCAAGGGCGCGTGGAATATCGTCTGGCTGAGGTTGTTTTGTACCGCCAAACTCGGGCTTTGATACTGGAGAATTGTGGTAGCGTGTGGCGCCACCCAATTGAAGATCCAAGCTGCCAGCACCGGCCGTCATCACCGGTCCAGCATTGGGGCTGGGCAGTAAAGGTGCAAATCTACGCCAGCTGGTGATTGCAGTTTGGTAGTTTCCCAACAGCGCGTAGCTGAGGGCAACCAGGCGCGCGGGAATGAAGTTCAACAGGTCATCTAACAAGGCGGCTGGTTTGCCGAACCACTCAAATCGCGTCGTGCGATAACCCCACATGGCATCCAGTGTGTTGCTTAAGCGATAAACGACCACCATCGGCAGACCGCCCAGCAGATACCAGAAAATAACCCCAAACACCGCATCATTGCCATTTTCAAGCGTGGTTTCGATGGCGGCAGCGCTAATCTGGTGTGGTGCTAGCTGTTGCGTATCGCGACTGACGATCATGCCGATAGCGCTTCGTGCCTCTGTCAGATTGTCTCTTTTGAGTGCGTCATACACGACTAATACATGCTGGCGCAGACTTTGATGGCCAATCGCCCAATAGACAATGCCGACCTCGAACAGGCTTCGTGCGTGAGTTGAAACGTCTTCAAGTAGGTTCGCCACGCTCAGAGTCAGCAGCAATGGCACCAGAATTAAGAGGCTCATACTGGTAAACCCAGCAAGGCAGGTCCGTATCCGCAGGGTTGGCGCGCGATTAAGTCGCTGCTCCAGACGATGCGCAACCCGACCAAATCCAACCAATGGGTGCCAACGTCGTGGTTCGCCCAATAGCGCGTCCAACAGTAGGGCGCAGACGACAACCAATAGGGTAGTGACCGTCATGACTGCTTTAAGCTGAGCGGCAGTCCGGCTACCACTAGGTTGACATTGCTGCACTGTTTTGCGAGTTCTTGATGCAACCAACCACTTTGATCCACGAATTCGCGTGTAAGCTGTCCTAACGGGACGATTCCGGAGCCGACCTCATTACTCACCATGATGACGGTTCCCGTAAAACGAGCGAGCGAATCCAAGAATCGCACACGTTCAGTGTCCCAACAATGCTGGTGTAGACAATTACTCAGCCAGAGCGTCAGGCAATCAATCAACACAATTGAATCGCTGTGTGTGTCTTTCAAGCTGGCAGCGAGGTTCACTGTGCATTCATTCAGGCGCCATTCTGGTCCGCGTCGCCGCTGATGCTGTTCGATGCGGTTAGCCATTTCGCCATCACCTGCCGTGGCGGTGGCAATATAAACTAGTTCCGAACTGGGATTCTGTTGCTGCAATGAAAGGCAAAGCTGCTCAGCATAGCGGCTTTTGCCACTTCGAGCGCCACCCAGAATTAAATGCTTCGACGAGCCCATACTTTACCAGCCGACCACAATCGGCGAATTGGATTCTGGGTGATTGATTACGGTCGCATTCATATTGAATAGGCGATTGATAATCTCTGGTTGTACCACGTCATGCGGACTACCGAAGGCGATACGCTGGCTGCAAAGCATGGCCAGCAATTTGTCTGAGTAATGCGCAGCCAGATTAATATCATGCAGCACCATCACCACAGCGACGCCTTGCTGCGCAAAGGTTTGAATCGCGTGCATCAGCTGTTGTTGATGCCCAAGATCTAACGCCGCGGTCGGTTCATCGAGTAACAATAACCGCGTGCCGTGTGCAGCGTCCTCGGCGTCCCAGATTTGCGCCAAGACTCGGGCCAGTTGCACACGCTGTTTTTCACCGCCCGATAACTCCGTGTACAAACGATGCGCCAGATAATCGATGTCCATTAATCGCAGGGCATGTTGAATGATCTCATGATCGCGTTTAACCCCAGTCTGATGCGGAATGCGAGCCAGGCCAACGACTTCCGTCACACGGTATGGAAAATTTAATAAACTCAATTGTGGCAACACGCTGACCTGCCGGGCTCGCTGGCGCGGTTCAGATTCAATGCCGTGGAATTTCATCTCGCCGGTATACGCGATATCGCCGGCGATGGCCTTGAGTAGTGTGGATTTGCCCGCACCGTTCGGGCCGATGATGCTGAGGATTTCACCACTTTCAACGCAGGCGCTTACCGAGTCCACCAGCAGGTGCGGTGCGGCATCGGATGCCGGACTCAAGGGAGAGCCCGGTTTGGCGATTGACACATTATTTAGCTCGAGAATCCGCATGTGGCTAACCCATTCCATACTCGCGACGGTGCCGTAATAACGAGATAAAAAAGGGTGCGCCGAGCAAGGCTGTAATCAGGCCTACGGGCAGTTCGATCGGTGACAGCGCGGTTCTTGCCACGGTGTCTGAGAGCAGCAGTAGAATCGCGCCACCAATGGCAGAAGCAGGTAACAGGTAACGATGATCCGGACCAATCAGTAAACGAACGATATGCGGTACCACAAGGCCGATAAAGGCGATCGTACCAGCGAGTGCCACTGACACGCCAACGCCAAGCGCAACTAATAATATCAATTGAATCTTGATTTTTTGCACCGACAAACCGAGGTGGCGTGCTTCGGATTCGCCGAGTAACAACGCATTCAACGCGGTGGCGAAGCGTGGTAAGAGCAATATGACCAGTCCGCCGCCAACCA
>JAUHZM010000144.1 GCA_030426005.1 Gammaproteobacteria bacterium | reverse complement strand
GCGGGAAACCCGCAACGACTAACACCAAACAATTAACAACTCATTTAATTTCATGACGGCTTGTCCACACACTTGGCCAGATCGTCAAAAACCGGCAGCTTACGGCACCGCTCAACAAAGCTTTATCAACCAAATAACAAATAATTATCAAATCAACAAGAATTGACCAAAATAGTCTCTTACCGAGAAAAACTTGACGCTGGATGCCAATCTTTCTACGCTACCTTGCCGTAAATTGCTTCAAACTCAAGCATCTAAAGCAAGGCAACTCAGGTCTCAAATCGAATCAGTTTGGTATCGCACAATGGTAAAATTTAACGGACGAATCCGCTTACTGGTCATTGAGGACCATACTGCGCTGTCGCAAAATTTAAGTGACTTTTTTGGCGAGAAGCGATACGTCATCGACTTTGCGGCCGACGGGCTTACCGCGCTCCATTTACTAGCGACTAATCAATACGATGTGGTGGCTCTCGACCTAAGCTTACCCGGCATTGATGGCATTGAGATATGCCGACGCATTCGCGAGGATCTCAAGTCGACCGTGCCCGTAATCATGATGACAGCCAAGGGCGAAATGCGGAATAAGGAGGAGGGTTTCAAAGTCGGTGCCGACGACTACCTGGTCAAACCATTTCAACTCCGAGAATTACAGCTTCGTATTGAAGCGCTACACCGTCGTTCGACCGGCGCGGAAACCATGGAAATCCGAGCGGACAGTGTGCAACTCAATCTCGGCACCTGAGAAGTCACCATTGACGGCAAAAATCCCACCGCATTGTCTGGTATGGGAGCACAGATATTTGAAATCATCGTACGCGCACATCCTAACTTTGTGCCTTACAAAGAACTGAACGAAAAACTTTGGGCCGAACGCGAGGTGGATGTCAACGTGCTGCGCACACATGTCTATTCACTACGAAAACTCTTACAAAGCCATTTCGGGGTCAATCTAATTAAGACATTACACGGCCGTGGATATCGACTCAATCCACCAAAGGCGAATGACTAAACCGCCGATTTCAAAAAAGTTCTTTTCCACTGTTTTTCTTGTCAATATTGTTCTGATTTTGGTGATGACCGCACTGGTTGTCACACTGACAAAACGACTTGAAGAAGATTTTCTACGGCAAGATCTAATCGAGGAAAGAAATTTTATCCTTTCTGAGCACCGGCTGGATCAACCATTATTCCATCGCACTAAAAACATCATCATCGAATATCTGCCGACCCGCGTTTCTCCGCTCGAGCCACAAACAGCGTTATTTAAAAATCTGACTATTGGGCAGCATATTCACCTCGAGTCGGATGAACGCCGATACGTCATTAACATAGAAAACTTAGAGCAAGGTCGTTTTTTTCACGCTCGAGATGTATCCCAAATCTATGACCGTGAGTTGGGCTTTCTCAAAGTTGTGTTCGGCATTGCGCTTCTAACCATATTGATTAGTTTCTTCCTAGCGTACTCGAGCAGTCGCGAGGTAGTAGCACCCTTGCGTTCCCTGGCGCGGGAAATCAGAAACGCGCAAATTAGCAAGGACTTTCGCTTGACCAAAGACGAGTTCGAAGACCGGGAGCTTGATGAGATTGCCGCGGTGTTCAATGAATTTTTAAGTGAATTATCACAATACGTCGAGCGTGAACGAACGCTCGTTGGTATGGCCAGCCATGAACTAAAAACACCAGTGTCCGTAATTCTTGGCGCACTAGAGGTATTTGAAAGTCAACAAAGCATCACATCTTCTGGTCAGCGCGTACTGAATCGAATCGGTGCCGCTGCAAATGAGATGAGCGACAACATTGACGTCTTGCTCAAGCTTTCGCGTCGTGATGGAGGGCTCAGTCCACAGCAGACCCATTTGGGCAGCATCGTCGAGCAAGTGCTTGAGGATCTTAGCTCTCAGTACGAGACCAAATCACGGGTTTGCCATGGCCCAGCAAATGACGACAGCTGGGTCAATGCCGATCCTATACTGGTGAAAATGCTGATCCGAAACCTTACTCAGAATGCACTGCAACACACCACTGGCAAGATTAAAATAGAGTTGAGCCGTTCGCAGATCACGGTGATTGATCAAGGAAATGAGTTACAAAATGCGCAATCCGCTACGATTCAGAGACACTTAGATCAATCCGGCACCACCGCTCACACTGGGCTGGGCCTCTACATCGTGACGATGATTTGTGAGCGCTTAGGCTGGAAAGCTAGCGTGAGAAGCAATAATGAGAGCGGCACAACCGTATCGGTTCTGATACTACAATGAGATTCAGTTGGGTAACCAAATTAAGGTTGGGGCAGTGCCAACACTCGAGAACCCGCTGCATCGGCAGTAACAGCGAGAAAAAAGCAATGGCCTGCCCCGAAAACGCTACAAGTTAATAATAATTGCCTTACCGTTGGCAGCTCGGATGACAAAAAATGTCGCGGGTTCGGACATGCCATCCTCATCAGGCTTGAACTCAATAGCACCGATATCGCATGCACCGTCATTTCGAGGGCGGCCGCGTTGATCAAAGGCCAGACAAGCAGTCACATCGGCACTGTCAATCACGACAGACTCATCGACCGGTATCAATGAGTACGTTGCCCCGTTGAGTGCCAAGGGTCGCAACACTTCACCCAGAGTTAATGGCTGAGCAGAATCAAGCGTCGCAATAATATTGTCAGCGGGCAGCACCAGCCCATTAACGCTATCTTGTGCTGAAATCGCACCATCGCCAATCATATTGCCACTTAGTTCGGTAAAGTTTGCGCTTACACCATCAATGTCTGAACCATCATTGTCAGCCCGGTTCTCTAGCAGAACTGAATTTTGGAGAGTCATGTTAGCGCCAGCCACGTCAATTGCGCCGCCGTTGTTTTCAGTGCTGTTTTTAACCATGGTGGCGTGCGTCACCATTGGCCCATCGCCGCGCACCTTAAGCGCGCCACCACCATCCGTCGCGGTGTTACTATGGAAGGTTGAGTTTATGAACTCCATTCCCGAGACATTTTCGGTGAAGACCGCTCCTCCAAAACCACGAGATATGTTTCCGTAAAAGGCGTTAGAAACCACGGTTACGCGACCACTATCTAGCAGATACAAGGCACCACCGAGCTGCGTGGCCTCATTCTCAATATAGTTTGAGGTGCCGAAAAAACCCTGTACGTTCACTCGATTTATCGCAAACGCGCCACCATATGTGGCGACATTGTCTTCTGCCAATATGGTTAAGATACTCAAGTTGTTGCTGGAAGCAATATAGCCAACGCCGCCGAACGCAGGGTAGCTTGCTAGACCCAGTTGCGCGTACCCGTTGTCAACGAATTCAACCTCGCGGATCGACACCGACCGCACGGCATCAAGACCGATTACGCCACCAAAAATAGCGCCGCTAGGCCCCACCGCCTGCGGTTGCTGTAGTGCGACGTTCGACGTTACCGAGCTGGTGGTAAATGATAAATCGCTTGACTGAGACATTATCAGCACGGCGCCATAACGTTGGGCCTGGTTACCAGTAAATTCCGACGTGCGTATTGACAACGCAGCGATCGAGTCAAGCATGAAGACACCGCCTTCGCGAGCATGGTTATCGTCGAATACGCACGCTTGCACCGACACACTAACCGCTGATCCAGTGCCGCTCAGCACACCACCATTCACGGTCGCCCGGGAGCCTGCAAAACGCAGACCAGCAAGCTGCAAAGAAAGCGGTACCGTCGTTGCCGGCGTTACTGTAAATACCCGGTCTCCCACAGCCGGGGTAATGGTCAGAGAATCAGCGCCCGGCCCAGTCATTGCCATCGACTTGTCAATCGCGATGCTGCCGTTGACCAATTGTATCGTTGTGTTCGCGTTGAGACTAAAACGGATTTCGTCGCTCGAACCAAACACGCCGATGGCACTGCACCCTCCCGTCGGCGATGCCAGATTGATTGAGCGCACCGCATTACGCAAGGTGCATCCCACACCATCACCAGCGCTGGTCACCGTGACCGTGGCCGCTTGGGTCATCACACTTGGGATCAAACAGATAACCGCAATCAACAATCTCAGATTCACCGTATGAGACATTGATGATTTACCCCTATTTTTTGGCAAACGGACCATCGAGATTAGTGATGGTAATTCGATACACTGGGCTATCAGACATCCCGTCGTTCAACTGATAATCCACGAATATTTCACCACTCCCGTTGTTCACACTAACCTGAATTTCGAACGCGCTACTCAAGCTCACTGAATCGATGGAAAGCCCTCCGCCAAGCACACCGCTGTCAACAATGGTCAATGTAATAGGATCACCTTCAGGGTCCGACACACGCGGCCCGACATCAACGATGATTGCACTGTCTGCAAACGCATCCACGGTAAAACTCTCACCAACCGGAGGCAGATTGACAGCATCGCTGGTTTGCGCATGCGCGGGCAGGACTATCGACTCCAGTGCCGGCTTGGTCCAGCGAGTGGGCAGCAGGCCGACAACGGCACCTGCCCCGGCAAGCGTTTTAATTGTTTTTCGTCTTGATGGCATAGAAGAACCCCATTCGTTTTTTGCCCAAAAATGCTGCTCGAATTGCTCCACCTCTATCATAGCTTTACAATCTCAGCGGTGATCACTCTCGGACCCAGCTCTATTTAAATCAATCGTGTTGCAGGCAGTATATAAATGGCGACGGTTTCTGCCATCCCACAATTTTGTAGGGTATCTAGCTCTACTGACAGCTGCACTGGCGTCGGTGTTTGGTTGCGTCTCACCAAGTTATGCGTCTGCTGCATTAGCACTGCCAGAAGTTGAGCTCTCACCCGGCGAGGACGCCCCTCACCTGGGTTCATTTATTCGATATACCAAAAACTACGCCGGTGATATCTCGCTAACTGACCTGTCGCGAGATTTGAATAATTTCTCCCAAATCCAAGGGCGTTCCATTCAGTTTGGACGGGCAGCATCCGACATCGTTATTCTGCTCAAGGTGAGGAATATCGGCACCGAAGCCGGCAACTGGGTTTTTTCAACGGATCGCGGCTCCGCCGTCATGCTACGGATTTATCACCTGACTCAAGCTGGGGCGGAGTTGCGCTTTGACAGTGATAATTTATCGCAGGCCAAGGACACCCTACTGACGTATTTGCATTACGCCGATGCGTTTAGCCTGCAGCCCAATGAAACACGCATCATCGCCGTGCATAGCAGTGTTGAGGACAGCGCTTATTTCCCGCTGGTATTGCAGGACAGAGATAACTTTTTTGCCAGCAGCAACTTTACGATGATGCTCGCGGCTGGTTGCATGGCCGCGATTTTTGCCCTGCTTATTCTGAACCTATTCTTTTACCTATCGACCGGCAAGCGCGAATTCGTATGGTTGGTCGCGGCAGAGTTTTTTCTGGCTACGGTGGTGATGTATTTAGTTGGTTTTTTATCAACTTACTTTTTCTACGACCGTCCGATGTGGGGACTGGTATTTGGCGATATCACAAAATATGGATACGTGGCATGTATGGCGCAATTCGCTCGCGTGTTTGTCGACACCCGGCTAAAACTACCTAAAACTGATTTCTTTCTGCGCGCACTCATCTGGTTCAGCGTGGTAATGATCGTGGTACAGCTGTTCTCCTACTATATACCAACTTCAACACGCATCATCCTGCACTCGATCAATTACCTGATCGTTGCCGCCAGCGCAATGTACTTTACTTACCTCGGTATCTACGCCACGCGCAACTTAGGGTTCGAAAACTGGCCGCTGGTCATTGCTTGGGGCAGCGTCTCCTTATTTGCCGTATATGCCGCCTGTGCCTACTCTGGCGCAATTCCTAATCTACCGATGAGCTTTTACGCAATCGGGCCGGTGGCTGTTGTCGAGGCAGCCTTCGCAACCCTAGCGCTCGGTTTAAATATCAGTAAGTCACAACGTGAACACCGTGCAACCAAGGAACTTTACACCGCAAGTTTGAAGGAAAAACTGGCAATCAGCGAAGCCGCACAAGCACTAGCTGAAGAGCGTTCGGCAGCGCTCGCAACTGTATTGGATCAAAGTGCGTTGTTGCATGCGTCCGGCCACGATAGCCAGCAGGTACTATTAGCGCTAAATAGTGCTCTAGAAGCGGTACAAAATGCCGACGATTCGCTCAAAGCACGCGACTTAACAGGCATTCTTGAATCATCCGCATCGTATCTGAATAATATCGTGGCATCGACCCTGTCCGGTGCAAGGATTGGTAATGTCAGCACGGAGATACTTGCACTCTCAACGATCACTGCAACAGACTTAATACGCCCGCTGGAAATGATGTATCGCCAACTATTTCAGCGTAAAGGGCTTCGTTTCGAATGTGAGATTGACGATCCAATATTCCTAGTGACCGATCGAGCATTGTTGACACGCGCTATATCAAACCTACTCGCGAATAGCCACAAGTTCACCGATCAGGGTGGTGTCAAACTCAAAGTCGTCGCACGTGAGGACAAGATTGCCATCACAGTAGAAGACACCGGACGCGGCCTCAGCCAAGCACTGGCGGATCAACTTAATCAGGGTGCTCAGGCGCGGGTACGTGAAAACATCGATACACCTGGCAGTGGCTCTGGGTTTCGTTATGCGCAAAAAGTCATCTCACAACTGAATGGTCAACTACAAATTTTCCCAAACCAAACTGGCGCTCTGGTCTCGATCGAGCTGAACAGGGTCGGCGCGTCAACGCCCTGCTCGCTGGATTATCTGGCAGCATCATTACCAGAATGTCGAACTATTGATTGGGATTCGAGCACTGAAATGACATCTTATGAAACAGGCTATACAGTGCTGCTTACTTATGATGACAGTGCCGCAACGCGAGCAAAACTCGCAACTTATGCCGATCTAATTCTGTACAAACCAGTGTGCATGGAGCTAACAGAGATCGTTAATGGGCTGCGCTTACGCATTGATTCCGCGACCAAGAAGCCCTAGTTCAGAGGCGCGATTCAGAATTTTTTTGTTACCTCTAACGCCAAGCTTAAAGCGCATTTCGCGCAGATGAAACGATACGGTCGTTGGTGAAATTCCGAGGCGGTAACTGATTTCCTTATTCGTCTCGCCCTCGGCCATCAAGTGCAATATCGCGGCTTGACGTGGTGACAGCGAGATTTCCGGCGGCGCCACATCACCTAACAAGTCAGCTACTTTGGGAGATAAGTAACTTTCGCCTTGCTGCATAACGCGAATTCCCTCAATCACACAGGATGCGGGATCCAGTTTACTTATAATACCTTTCGCACCCGTTTTGAGGGCTGTATGAAAGTCTATTGCATTCACTTCACCGGTTAGAATCAGTACCGGCGAAAGATTCAACTCGACCAGTTCTATCAACACGTCCAGCCCATTGCGATCTGGCAAGTTCAGATCGAGCAAAACCACATCCGGTTGTAAATCCCGGACCTGTTCGAGCACACTCGCGCCCTGATGGCACACACCAACAACTTCAAACTCAGGCTTTGACGTCAATGTCAGCTTAATGCCTTCACTGGCGAGTTCGTGATCATCGATAATTAGGACACGGTTTTCGGCGTGTTGAATATCGGTATTTAGCATTGGGTGATTAGGCGTCAAAATACATCTCGTCATCATTACTCGTAGACTATTCAATTTACCTTCAATCACCCAACTGCACTATACCCAGAATCAGGTAATCGTATTACAACAATGGCAGAATCGGCTTCGCCTGTCGCTTCTGATCCAGTTCAAGTAGGTCTTTCATGATGGCCGTATGACCTTGCCCGGCCAGCACCAGGACACGAGCACCGGGCTGAGCTACTTTTTGCACATTGGCATACATACGAAAATTACGGTGCCACCAGCTCGCAG
>JAUHZM010000143.1 GCA_030426005.1 Gammaproteobacteria bacterium | reverse complement strand
CCTCATTCACAAACAATCTTGTCGAGCGTGGGGCTCCGTAAGCGCGTCATAGCAAAACGCTTTCAGCCCTATGTCAGTAGCCAAAAGCAAATGTTATTGAGTGGCGGTGAAGACGTACGGCTAGTCGGGTATTTAAATCAGGCAGGCTCTAAACCAGCACGCCAGCTGGCGATCCTCATTCATGGCTGGGAGGGCAGTCATGAGTCGACCTACATTCAATCCATGGCGATCGAGATGTTACGTGCGGGTATCGACGTATTTCGACTCAATTTACGTGACCATGGTGACTCGCATCATCTGAATAAAGCGATTTTCAATTCGACCTTAATCGATGAAGTGATGTACGCCATTGAGGATTTGCAATCGCGACTGAGGTACGACAATACGCATTTGATTGGGTTTTCATTGGGTGGCAATTTCAGCCTGCGGGTTGCCGCGATGGCGCACGATCTCGATGTCTCACTAAAGTCTGTGATTGCTTTTTGTCCGGTAGTCCATGCGGCGCACAGTAACCTAGTACTGAATCAGGTGAGTAATTTTGTGTATGGCAAATACTTTGTGCGCAAATGGAAACGTTCTTTACGTAAAAAGCTGGAACATTGGCCTGAATACGATTACGCCGAGAAACTCGATTCACTCAAAACGCTGCATGAGATGAATGAGGCTCTGGTACCGGTATACACTGATTTTGAAGACACTAAAACCTACTTCGACGCCTACGCCATCAACGGTGAACGGATGGCGAAAACCATCGCGCCGTGCTATCTGTTTTTTGCCAAGGACGACATGATTATTCCGGTCGAAGGCATTAATGAATTAGCTGATAACCCGGATATCCATATCACTGTGACGGAGCAGGGCGGGCACTGTGGTTACATCAAAAACTGGAAATGGGATTGTTGGCAGGACGAACAGGCACTCAACATTATTCAACAATTTGCCTGACCAAAACAAAGGCGCTTCGGCGTTAGAGCGTATACATTTGATAGCCGTGGGCATTTAACCAGGCTTGGTGCACGCGTCGATCTGGCACGATTTCCTCGACGATTTGCCATAAGCGGCGCGAGTGATTGAACTCAAAGCAGTGTGCCAGTTCGTGCACCACTACGTAGTCCAGTGTGGCTGATGGCGCCATGATAATGCGCCAGTTAAACGCTAGGTTGCCTTTGGCATCACAACTTCCCCAACGACGCTTGTAATCGCGCACCTTAATGGCATGGCGCGGTGTGCGCGGCACTGACATATGCGCTGCGTAGTGTGCCACACGCTGTTCAATTTGCTCTGCCGCCTGTTGTTTTAACCACCTCACCAACTTGTTACGCGCTGATTCAACGATCGGCAAATGACTTGGCAATACGGGTATCCACAAAGCATCATCAGTCAGGTGAATAGCGCCGCGTTGCCCGACGAGAAAGCGTACCTTTGTGCGTACCCCATGCAGTAACACTTCAGCACCATCGGCGAATGGCACGACCGGTGATCGTTCTGGCAGACCTTGTAATGCCTTGTGTAGCCAGTCACGTTTCAGTTCCACAAAATCAACGATATCGTGAACAGGCATGCGACTCGGGGCGCGTGCGCGAATGCCTTTCGGGTCAACCTCCAGCGTCAGCCTTCGCCGTCGAGCTGAGCGAACGATAGTGACCGTTAAATCGTCAATCAGAATCTCAGTCGTCTTCATGCTCGTTGTGAATCTCTGCCAAGAAGGTCTGCACAAGTTTGATACGCTGTTCTGGCTCTGAGCTTGGCGTTAGCAGACGCACCGACTCGGGACCGTTAAAGCGATACGCCTCTGGGTTGGCGGCAATCGTACGCATTAGCTGTTCAACATTGATGTCTGGGTCACTGACAAATTTAACCACGCCGCCGGAGGGGCCAACTTCAATTGACGCCACATCACAACGCGCTGCTTTTAATTTTAAAGCGGCGATGGCAAACAGGTTCTTGGCCGCATCTGGCAGTAAGCCGAATCGATCAATCGTTTCCACTTGCAGTTCGTCCAGCTGTTCACGATTAGCGGCACTGGCAATCCGTTTGTACATGGTCAAGCGCATGTGCACGTCTGGCAGGTAGGCATCTGGAAAACGGGCTGGAATATGTAGATTGATCTCGACCTTTTCTTGCACATCCAATGGCTCGACGGCTTCCCCGCGTTTCTGTTTGCGCTTGCGTTGGATCGTTGCGATGGCTTGTTCCAGAAAGCTGCTGTACATGCTGTAGCCGATCTGATCAATCGTACCACTTTGCGACTCGCCTAACAGTTCACCAGCGCCACGAATCTCGAGGTCCTGAGAGGCGAGGGCGAAGCCAGCGCCCAGTGTGTCGAGGCTCTCAATAGCGGTCAGCCGCTTACGTGCGTCTTCGGTCATTGTATTCAGCGGTGGCGCAATCATATAGGCATAAGCCTGATGGTGCGAACGGCCGACGCGTCCACGCAGCTGATGCAGCTGTGCAAGACCAAAACGATCTGCACGGTTGATCACAATCGTGTTCGCAGTGGGCACATCAATCCCGCTTTCGACAATGGTGGTGCACAGCAGGATATTAAAGCGCTGGTGATAGAAGTCGCGCATAACCATTTCAAGTTCACGTTCCGGCATTTGCCCATGACCGATTCGAATCCGTGCGTCTGGCACCAGGTCCAGGATTCGTTGCTGCATTTTCTCAATGGTCTGCACTTCGTTGTGCAGAAAATAGATTTGACCACCGCGCCGTAATTCACGCGTTAATGCTTCTTTCAATAGGCCATCATCCCATTCACGAACAAACGTCTTGACTGACATGCGGGCACGCGGTGGTGTGGCGATCACCGAAATATCACGCAGGCCACTCAAGGCGAAATTCAAGGTGCGTGGAATCGGAGTTGCGGTCAAGGTCAGAATATCCACCTGGCTGCGCAACTTCTTGAGTTGTTCTTTCTGGCGCACGCCGAAGCGGTGCTCTTCGTCGATGATCATTAAGCCTAAGTCTTTGAATTCAATGCCTTTTTGAATCAATTTGTGTGTGCCGACAGCGATATCGACGGTGCCATTTTTGATGCCTTCAATGCCTTGCGCGGTTTCTTTAGCAGTGCGAAAACGTGAGAACAACTCAACATTGACTGGCCAGTCGGCAAAGCGATCAGCGAAATTATTGTAGTGCTGTTGGGCCAACAGCGTGGTTGGCACTAGGACCACCACCTGTTTGCCACCAGCAATGGCCATGTAAGCGGCACGCAAGGCAATCTCCGTTTTACCAAAGCCAACATCACCGCAAACCAGTCGATCCATTGGCTTGGCCGAGGTCATGTCGTTGATCACGTCATTGATTACCTGCTCTTGATCGGGCGTCTCTTCGAAGCCGAAACCTGCCGCAAACGCATCGTAGGAATGGTCAATTGGCGGAAACGCATGCCCAACACGTGCCAGTCGCATGGCTTGGACTTCTAACAATTCAGCGGCCACGTCATAGGCCTTTTCTTTGGCTTTATTGCGTAATTTGACCCAGGCATCACTGCCCATTTTATGAAGTGGTGCGGTTTCTGGCCCGCCACCAACATAACGCGACACCAAATCCAGCGACAGCACAGGAATGTAGATCTTGTCGCCACCCTGGTACTCAATGGTGGCAAATTCGTTGTCGTCACCGTCCAAATTTAAGGTCTCGAGACCACGATATCGACCAACCCCGTGATCCTCGTGGACTACCGGGTCACCGATATTCAGTTCGGCCAGCGATTTGATAATGGCATCTGGGTCGCGGTTTTTATCCGAACGCCGGCGCCGTTGAAACGTTCGCTCTCCGTAGAGCTGCGATTCCGTGACGATTTCAATGTTTTGAGTGTCGAGTTTGAGTCCACGATCGATGGCAGAGACTGTGAGACACACACTGTCATCCACCTCGAGAAACTGTGCCCAACTACCGACTGTAGTGCACTGCAATCCGTTTTCTTTGAGCAAGCCTAACAAGCTTTCGCGGCGACCGGCAGACTCGGCAATCAATAGTGTTCGATGCCCTGGCGCCCGAACATGGCGAATAAAGTCGTCATACGGGTGCTCACCACGCGGATTGATCTTAAACTGCGCTGGTGCCTGCGTGTCGTAATCAACAATGTGTTTAACGTCTTTTAGATTTAGGTTGAGCAATTGCGCGCGCGGATACGCTTTGAGCCCGGCGTAGATTTCATCGGGTGCCAAGAATAGGGTGCTTGGTGCCAGTGGTGGCCACTCAGGATTTAGTTTGGCATTGGCGTGACGGTCGATGATCTCCGACTGCAGTGTTTCCGCGTTTTCCATCACACCTTCTTCCAGCACAAAGGTGGTGTCCTGCGGAAGATAATCGAACAGGGTGTTAGTGTGTTCAAAGAACAGCGGTAAGTAGAACTCAGAGCCGGTCGGTGCCAGCCCCTTGCTCACCTCACGGTAAATAATCGATTGTTTGGGGTCTCCGTCGACCGTGGCACGAAACGCCTGTCGAAACTGGGCAACACTGTCATCGTCAAGGGGAAACTCGCGCGCTGGGAGAAGTTGAATCCGATCTAGCGCATCCGTTGAGCGCTGCGACTCGGTGTCAAACAGTTTGATGGACTCGATCGTGGTGTCGAACAAATCGAGTCGGAAGGGCGATTCAACGCCGGAAGGGAATACGTCCACAATACCGCCACGAATGGCGAATTCGCCGGGCGCCATCACCTGATCGACGCTGTAATACCCGGCATCGATAAGTCGTTTGCGAAATGCTTCGGTGTCCAGCTCATCGCCAACTTCGAGCTGAAATGTATGTCCATCAATGTAACTGCGCGGTGACAAGCGCTGCATCAACGCAGTCAGTGGAACCACCAGTACTCCCGTTTTTAATTCGGGTAGCCGATGCAATGCCAGTAGACGTCGCGAGATGATGTCTGGATGCGGCGACACGCGGTCATAGGGCAGGCACTCCCAGTCTGGAAACGTGAACACGGCATCCTTGGACCCCAGAAAGAATCCGAGTTCGGTCTCGATGGGCGTAATATGCTGTGCTTCCGAGCAAACATAGACCACAAACTTACCTTGCTGAATCAGCGATGACACCGCGAGGCTGGATGCGCTGCCATGGAGTTTACGCCAGTGAAGAACTTCACCGGTTTTAGCGGGAATGCTGGGTTGGTTTGGGGACTGCACTGTCATTCTCGTCTGCGTCAAAAAAAAACAGCGCTGATTCTACCATTCAGCGGCGCAGATCACCGTGAGAATTGTGGAATCCATAGGCGTTTGGGTTAAAAGATTAGGGGAATGTGGTTAGAGCGTGGACTCTGGTCAGAAATCGCGCGGAGGAACATAGGCGTCCACCATGGTATGACGACGTTTACCCGAGTTGTTTAGCCCAGTTTGCTAACTGAGTCGCAACAAGCTCCGAGTGGCGTAGAAATGTAAAATGCCCAGCTTGTTGTACGCCCATTTGCTCGGCATTGATCAATCTTTGTTCACGTTGAGCTTGCGGGGAAAACTTATTCAATAATCGCTCGGTGGCGGCCACTGGAGCGTAGTCATCGTCGCTAAAGTTTATGGCGAGTGTCGGCGTGGTGACACGAGCTAAGCCCGATTCGTAGTCGAATGTGTCATTCAATAAGGCATAGCGACCGCTGCGAGCATTGCTAGCCCAGTCACGCATCACGCCACGTGCTTCGCGCGCGGCAAAGCCAATTTGACGCCCAGGAAGATGACCGACCAGCTTGGCAATCAGGTAAGCGGCTTGGGTAAACAACAGGGTGCCCACTTTTCGTGTGCCGGTCCAGCCTCGATAATCGACTGTGCAGGAAGCGAGCAAGCACAAGCCACACACATCCGTTGGCAGATGACGCGCTAAATAAAGCGCCGCAATCTGTCCGCCGAGACTGTGTCCGCTCAATACGATCTTGTGTGTCGGGAACCGCTCACGCAGTGCGTTTAATGCCGTTATGAGGTCTTGGTTAATCAGGTTAGTGTAAGAAAAATCGCTTTGGCGACCCGCTCGCACACTACTTGCGCCGTGGCCACGTAAGTCAAAACTTGCTGCATGCACACCGTTTTCCGCTAAGCTCGTGAGGAGTGCGTCGTATTTGGTGGCCGGTGTGCCCATGGCAGGTAGTAGCACGACAAGTGAGTCGGTAGGCACCTGGGTTCGCGCAATTCGAAGCTGATTGCCAACGCCATCGTCAGCAGCGAACGCAACGGTTTCAAGCGACGTAGCCACCCTTATTCTGATTACCAAAGACTGGGTTGTTCAGCGCTCATGCCGTACCACTGTGGAAACACCAACATCGTGCTAAGAATCAACAGTTGTATCAAAATGAACGGAATCGCACCGCGATAAATCTGCGCGGTTTGTACATTGGCTGGCGCCACACCTTTGAGGTAGAAAAGGGCGAATCCAAAGGGTGGTGTCAGGAACGAAGTTTGTAAGTTTATTGCTACCAGAATCGCAAACCACACCTGATTGATACCCAGTTCTAGGACTACCGCATACACCAAAGGAAGCACGATGTACGAGATCTCAATGTAGTCGAGGAAGAAACCGAGTAGCGTGATGAGCAACATTACCGCGATCAGAAAGCCCCATTTCTCGCCCGGAATCGATAACAACAATTGCTCAACCTGATGCTCACCACCGGTATAGGCAAACCCCATTGAAAAAATCGATGCGCCTAGTAACACAGCAAAGACCATGGCCGTAATTTTGACTGTTTCATGCGCGCTTTCCCATAGCATCCGGAGTGAGAACTTGCGATACAAAATGGCCAGTAAAATTGCACCGACACAGCCCAAGGCAGACGATTCGGTTGGTGTCGCGACAGCGTTAAAGATCGAGCCCAAAACAATCAGTATCAGTGCCAGTGGCGGGACTACAGCGAGTAGGGCGCTGACAATCACCTGACGACGTGATTGAGACGATAAGGTACTTTCAATAACGGGTGCTGCATCTGGCTTGATTCGGCAGTAAATCAGGATATACGCAATGTAGCTCCCGATTAACACTAACCCTGGAATCAGAGCTGCTTTGAACAAATCACCGACCGGCACACTCAGTACATCTGCCAGAATAATCAAGACGATGGATGGGGGAATAATTTGTCCTAGCGTGCCGGATGCTGCGATCGTACCGGTCGCTAACTCAGTTTTATAACCGTATCGCAGCATGACAGGCAGGGAAATCAAACCCATCGCCACCACACTGGCACCGACTACACCCGTTGATGCGGCTAACAAGGCACCGACTAGCACGGTCGAAATCGCGAGTCCGCCACGTACCGAACCGAATAATTGCCCCATCGATTCCAGTAGCTGCTCAGCTAACTTGGTGCGCTGCAAAATGATGCCCATGAAGATAAACAGCGGCACGGCCATCAGCACTAGGCCCTCACCGTTGTCCCCCATATTGGCGTAAATTCGATAGGGGATCTGCGCCAATTGGCTGGGATCAGCGAACAGCACCACGAAGGCTATGCCGATCCCCGCAAAGGTAAACGCCACCGGGTAACCGAATAACAAAAACAATAAGGCAACAATGAATATGGTAATACCGTGCATGGCGGATTAAGCCTCCCTCATTGCGGCTTGCAGACGCTGGATAGACTCTAACAGCATGGCGATCGCAGCCAGCAGCAGACCAAAGAATGACAGCGGAATAACGCCTTTAATGATCCAACGGTTCAACAATCCGCCCGGGTCTTGTGATTTTTCACCGATGCCAGTGCTCGTTAATTGCGTAAAGAACTCGGTCACGCTGCCAGGTTGTTGGCCAAGACCATACGCTGCCGCGGTAAATTGCCAACCAGTCCAGACCACGATCAGGCAGGTCGGAATGAGAAAAAACAGCGTGCCAACGAGGTCAATTATGGCTTTATTGCGCGCAGATAAACGGTCATGAACCAGGTCGACACGCACGTGGGACC